>JALSHK010000043.1 GCA_026982275.1 Paracoccaceae bacterium
CGCCGCAATGTGATGCCGATCAGGGCTATGGCTTTGCGGTGCATGGGCTTTGGCCGCAATTCGAGGCGGGCTGGCCCAGCTATTGCCGCACCAGCGCACGCGATCCCTCCAGAGGCATGACCCGCGATATGGCCGATATCATGGGCTCTGGCGGCTCGGCATGGTATCAATGGAAAAAGCACGGGCGCTGCGCGGGGCTGCCTGCGGATGAATATTTCGATACGGTCCGAGAAGCTTATGATGCCGTGAACCGCCCGCAGGTGTTTCGCAATCTGCCTGAAGGTATCGAGCTGCCCGCCTCGGTGGTGGAAGCCGCTTTTCTGGAAGCCAATCCCGATATGGTGGCCGATGGCGTTACCGTTACCTGCAAGCAAAGCCGCATTCAGGAAGTGCGGATATGCCTGAACAAAGACCTGTCGCCGCGCGCCTGCGGGGCGGATGTGGTGCAGGATTGCACGCTGCAAGACGCCATTATGGATCCAATAAGATAGAGGGGCAAAAACGGGCGGCTCCCGCCCGTCGGACGCCGCGCTGCTTGCGCAGCAAGTCGCCTCCCGTTGGGCGTGGCCTCGCTACGCTCGGCAAAAGGGTTGCGCCGATAGTTTCGCCGCAATATGCAAGGCTTACCGCGCGGCGCGGGTGCTGCATACCCCCAATGGGCTATTGCCAGACGCGCCGCAATGGCTGACTTTAGGCGTCCTTGCCCAAGGTGGCCGGATCCAGCACATAATGCGCGCCGCAGAATTGGCAATCGGCAGTTAGCGTGCCGGCATCCGTGGTCATGGTCGCGATATCCTTGACCGAGTATATCGACATGCTCTGCCGCACCTTATCCTCCGAGCAGGTGCAGCCAAAACGCACCGGCTGCGGATCATAAACCCTTGGCGCATCCTCATGAAACAGCCGGAACAACAGCTCGGTCGGGCTGACCTTCGGCCCGATCATCTCCTCTTGCTGCACCGATGCCAGCAGAATCGTGGCGCGGTTCCAGTTTTCGGCATCCACCTCGGGATCTGCTATTTCGGCCATCACCTTCAGCGGAGACGCCTTTGGCATATGCTGCAAAACCAGCCCCGCCGCGCGCCAGCTTTTCCCACGGGCAATGCTCAAGACAAATCTCGTCGCCAGCTGCTCGGATTGGGCAAAATAGGTTTCGGCACAGTTCACCAATGACCCGGCATCCAGCGGCGTGATCCCCTGATAGGGGGCCTGTCCGGTGCCCTGATCAATCAGCACCGCAAACATACCCTTGCCGATTTGTGCAAACGGCTCTGCCGCGCTCACCTTGCCTGCGTCAAAGCTGGCATAGGCCCGAACGCTTGCGGCTTCGCCCTCTTCCTGCGGGGCAAAATAATCGGTCGCGATCAGCCGAATCGGGCCAGTGCCTCGAATTTGCAGACTGAGCCTGGCCTTGAACCCGATAGTTTGGCCGATAAGCGCCGTCAGCACCACGGCTTCAGCCAGCAGCTTCGCCACGGGTTCGGGATAGTTATGCTGATCCAGAATGCGGTTCAATACACCGTCCAGCCGCACAAAACGGCCACGGATATCGGCTTTGTCCAGCTGGAAGGGCAGCAAGCTGTCATCCCATGCGATTTTTTCGGCAATGCTCATATCGGCTCCTTTGCAAACCTCGCAAATAGGAGGTTTGGGGCCGAGATTCAATGCAATCGTAAAATACTTTGCGCTTGCTGTAAAAAATGCAAGCCTGGCGCGTCTATTTCACAGGAGCGCATCGGCAGCTCTGGAAAAATGAAGGGCTTTATCATGCAATATATGGCGCTTTTTCATACGGTTCCCGATGGACAGCAAAAATATGGGGGCGATATGGGTGCTGATTATGGCCCGGTTATCAGGCAGAATGGCTAGCCAATGCGGCCAGGCCTCTGCGGCTAATGCATAACCGCGCAATCCCGCTTTCTACCGCCCCGAAGAGACGGGATTTTTACGCCTGCAGCCCGAAGAAATATCGTGATTAATTTGCGCAGCTATGGCAACCTCCCCTCATGAGACGATTTGGAAAACCGCCCGAGCCTGGCCGCCATTATACACCGCGAGTCGGGGTTTATGCGATCATCACCAAAGGGAAGCAAATATTGCTGACCGAGCAAGCAGAACCGGGATTCAAGGCCGAGATCCAGCTGCCCGGGGGCGGGATTGACCAAGGCGAACACCCGTTGCCCGCCCTACATCGCGAAGCTATGGAAGAAACCGGCTGGAAAATAGAACCCTACCGCCATTTTGCCTGCTACAAACGCTACACTTACATGCCGGAATATGATCTATACGCCATGAAAATCGCCCATATTTATCTATGCCGCGCTATCCTGCGTCATGGCCCGCCAAGCGAGGCTTTCCATCAAGCGGTCTGGTGCGATATCCATGAGGCCCCCGCGCGGCTTGGGCCAATAGGGGATGCGCATTTTTTGCGCCGTTTTCTGAGCCATAAATATGGCTAAGCCGAGCGCCGGTTATCCGGATAGAATACTCGATAAAACACAGCGGCAACCAAAGCACAAAACAGAATGGAAAGCAGGGTATCGGACAAAAAATGCTGCCCCATCGCCACCCGAAGCCCGGCTCCAAACAGCACCAAAGCGCCCAGGCCCGCCAGCAGCCGGCGCCGACCGGTTTTGCCCAGCTTTGGCCAGGCAAAAAAGGCAATCAGGATCGCGACAGTCGCAATGGCTCCGCCCTCGCCGGAAGTGAACGAACAATTGGTATCGCATTGATCCGTATAGAAATAGGCCGGGGTGAAGATTTTATCTCCGCCAAAGACCATGATATCCTCGGGCCGTGCGCGGCCCCAGTTGTTTTTCAACACCGAGTTCACCAGAAAAAGCGGGCCGGTCAATATAACCGCCAGCGCATATCCCAAGGCCCGAACCGGCCTGCGCCGCACTAGCGCCAGCACAAACAGCAGCAACAAAAAAAGCGCGAATCCCGTCATGCCCCAGATCAGCGCCATGCGAATAAACTGCAAGGCCGGAACCTCGTTCATCCAAAACCCGTCCTGATAAAAAACCGCAGCGGTATAGATATCGAGCTGCGGAAAAGCCGCAAAAAGGGCGCTGACAATCAGCGTCATGGCCAAAAGCCTGATCAACAGGCGCTGATACTCATGGGTCGGCATATTCATGCCTAGCCTTCTCGCAATTCAGAACGCTATTTGCAAGGGCTGTAAAAAATGCTTGTATGGGTTAATATCGTTAGGGGAATTTGCATGCGTCTATATTCATCTCTGGGGTTTCTGGCTTTTCTCGGAGCCTGCGCCTCGCTCAGCCAGGAGCAATGCCAAAATGGCGACTGGAATGGCATCGGCTATAGCGACGGGGTGAATGGTCGGCTTGAAACCTATATTTCGCGGCATTTCGATGCCTGCTCCAAGGTGGGGATCGTGCCGGATGTAGCCGCATGGAAGGCGGGCCGCGAGCAAGGGCTGCCGCTCTATTGCACGCCGAAAAACGCTTATAATATCGGGCGTGATGGCCGCAATATCAATCCGGTATGCCCGGCCTCTCAGGCCAGCGCGCTATTTCAGTCCTGGGATTGGGGGCGGGAATATTACCTGATCGGCGAGGAGATTGCGCTGCTGGAAAGCGAGCAGCGCGGTATCGAGCAGCGGATATTGCTGGAATTCAGCCATCCGCCCCTTACTCAGGAGCAGATCCTCATACTCTCCGGGCTGAATCGGGAATTGCGCCGGATAGATCGCGAGATTTACCGTCTGGAAAACCGCCAGCGCCGCTATGCCGCTGCACCGGTCTGAACAAAACCCGCTTAATATCGCGCCAGCAAGGCCGGGGTTGGCCATGCATCCGCCGGAATACCGAGCCGAAGCTGCTCGGCCTGCACGGCAGCCCGGGTCTTGGCCCCGAGAATGCCGTCTACCCCGCCCACATCATAACCGCGATCCACAAGAATTTGCTGGAGTTGCTCCATCTGGTTGCCCTCCAGCCCGGGTTCAGGCGTGGTCTGCACATAGCGATCCGCACCACCGATGCGGGTTGCCATATAGGAAACCGTGGCCGCATAGATAAAGGATTTATTCCATTCCTGATAAACACCATAATTCGGCAGGGCCATAAACACAGGCCCCAAACGGCCTTGCGGCGCAAAAATGCTGGCCTCCAGCCCGCGATCCGGTGCCTCGCCGCGCGCCCGCACTCCAAGGCGCGCCCAATCGCGAACGCTCATGGATTTATCAAGGCCCGATTGTTCCCACGGGAAATCTGAAGGCACGGTCACCTCCACCAGCCACGGCTCGTTGGGCCGCCAGCCCAGATCGCTGACCAGGCGCGCGCCGGTCAGAATCGCATCGGGGGCGCTGGTTTTCAGGGTTACATGGCCATCACCATCGCCATCCATCCCTTTGTTCAAAATATCCAGCGGCAGCATTTGCACCATGCCGATCTCGCCTGCCCATGCGCCGGTCGTTGTTGCGGGCGAAAGATCGCCATTGGCTGTTAGTGCGATCGCGGCAAAAAGCTGCGGGCGAAACAGATCGGGGCGGCGGCAATCATGGGCCAGCGTGGCCAAGGCGCTGACGGTATTGAAATCACCCTGCACCGCGCCATAATCGGTTTCCAGCGCCCAGAAGGCGAGGATCACCTCGGGCGGCACGCCATATTCCCGCTCGGCACGGGCAAATATATCGGCGTATTGCTCTCGCTTTTGCGCCGCGATACGCAGGCGCGAGCCGCTGATCGCGCGCTGGGAAAACTGCAAGAATGTTTGACGGAAAACCCCTTGTGCGCGATCAAAGCGCAGCACTTTTGCATCCGGACGCGCGGCGGCCAGCACCTCGTTTATCGCGCTTTGCGGCAAGCCTTGCGCGCGGGCTTCCTCGCCGACCTGGCGCATGAAGTTATTAAAATCCCCGCCACAAGGCGCGGTTTGGGCAAGGCTGGCGCTGGCGCTAACCACTGCGATAGTGGTGGCCAGAATTCGGGAAAGGGTTTTCATAAAATACTCCGCATGATGAATTGACCCACCCTAGCGCCCGCGCGCATCCCGTTCAAGCTTTTAGCCGCGCCCGTAATCATCCTCAAAGCGGATGATATCCTGCTCGCTCAGAATCTCGCCCGATTGCACCTCGATCAGCTCCAGCGGCTCCGGCCCGGCATTTTCCAGCGCATGCACCTCGCCCAGCGGGATATAGGTGGATTGGTTGGCCTCCAGCTCAAACACCTGATCGCCGCGCGTAACCTTCGCGCGGCCCGCCACCACCACCCAATGCTCGGCGCGGTGCTTGTGCTTTTGCAAGGAAAGCCGCGCGCCGGCATTGACCGTGATCCGCTTCACCAGATAGCCCGCGCCGCAATCCACGCAATCATATTTGCCCCAAGGCCGGAATTCTTCGCGGTGGTGGCGCAGCTCGGGGCGGTCTTGCGCCTTAAGCTGCGCCACCAGCGCCTTCACCTCCTGCGCGCGCGCAAGCGGCGCAACCAGCACCGCGTCTTTGGTTTCGACCACCAGCATATTTTCCAGCCCGACCGTAGCCACCAGCCGGCTGCCGGCATGGATATAATTGCCCGCGCCATCAAGGCTGACCACATCGCCAACCTCGCTATTGCCCGCGCCGGATTTATCCGAAATCTGCCACAGCGCCTGCCAGGAGCCGATATCGCACCAGCCCGCCTGCATCGGCACCACCACGGCGCGCTCGGTCTGCTCCATCACCGCATAATCCACCGATTCCGCCGGGGTTTGCAAAAACGCCGCCGTATCAAAACGGGTGAAATCAAAATCAACGTTTGCGCCTTTGGCCGCCGCCTCGCAACCCGCCAAAATATCGGGCCGATAGCGCTTCAGCTCCGCCAGATACACACTGGCGCGAAACATGAAAATACCGCTATTCCAGAAATAGCCCCCCTCGGCCAG
>JALSHK010000044.1 GCA_026982275.1 Paracoccaceae bacterium
TGGCAAAAAGCTCTTTTACTTCCGCATGTTCCACGATCTGCCCGGCATACATAACCGCTACCCGATCCGCGATTTCGGCAATCACGCCCAGATCATGGGTGATCCAGATAATCGCCATGCCGAGCTTCTGGCGCAGCTCTTTGATCAGCTCGATGATCTGTGCCTGAATGGTTACATCCAGCGCGGTGGTCGGCTCGTCGGCGATCAGGACCTTGGGATCACAGGCCAGCGCAATCGCGATCATCACCCTTTGGCGCATACCGCCGGAAAACTGGTGCGGATAATCCTTGAGCCGCGCGGCAGCATCGGGGATGCCCACCAGCTCCAGCAGCTCGGCGGCGCGCTTTCTGGCGGCTTTTTTGGAAAGCCCCATATGCACGCGCAGCGGCTCGACGATCTGAAATCCAACGGTAAATACCGGATTGAGCGAGGTCATCGGATCCTGAAAGATGAAGCCGATTTCACCGCCGCGGATCTGGCGCAGATCATCATCGGAAATATCGCGTATATCACGACCATTGAATTTTATCTCGCCATTCTGGATTTCGGCAGGCGGCATTGGCAGCAGTTTCAGCAGCGACATCATGGTCACGGATTTTCCAGAGCCGCTTTCCCCGACAATACCCAGCAATTCGCCGGGCTTGAGATAAAAGCTCACGTCGTTTACCGCATGGACATCGCCATCACGGGTTTTGAACACGGTTTTCAGGTTCGCCACGTCAAGGATCGTGGCGCTTGCATCTTTCATTCATACCCCTCCGAGGGAAATGCCGCTTTGGGCGTGACACTTTGTGCCTTTTGACCGTAAGGTAAACATAAGTTGTTACAAACGACAACTGATATTTGAGGTCTTGACCCTAGGTTCAGGATTTTTCAGGATACGTCGACCCAATAACAGCAGGATCCTATGCCCGACTTTTATACCCCCCGCGAAATGCTCGAAAAACTTGTGGCATTTCCAACGGTTTCCGATGTCAGCAATCTGGAGTTGATCGATTTTGTCGAGGATTATCTGGCCGGCCACGGGGTGAAAAGCCACCGTGTTTATGATGAAAGCGGCGAGAAAGCCAATCTTTATGCGGTGATCGGCCCGAATGTGGAGGGCGGGGTGGTGCTGTCTGGCCATACCGATGTGGTGCCGGTGAAGGGCCAGCCATGGGATAGCGATCCTTTTGTCGTGACCGAAAAAGACGGCAAGCTTTATGGCCGTGGCACCTGTGATATGAAGGGGTTTGATGCGCTGGCGTTGGCTTTGGTGCCCGATATGCTGAAGGCGGATTTGCAGCGCCCGATCCAGATCGCGCTTTCTTATGACGAGGAGGTCGGCTGCCTTGGCGCGCCATTTATGATTTCCGATATGGTGGCCAGGCTGCCCCGCGCGAGCGCCGTGATTGTGGGCGAGCCTTCGATGATGCAGGTGGTGAGCGGCCATAAAGGCGCGATTGGATTCCTGACCGAAGTGCGGGGGTTTGAGATCCATTCAAGCCTGATGCATCAGGGAGTATCTGCGGTGATGGTGGCGGCGCGCCTGGTGGAATGGCTGCGCCTGCGTTTCGAGGAGAATATGGCGGCCACGCCCAATGCGATCGATGCCGCCTTCGAGCCGCCTTTCACCACCTTGCATGTGGGGGTAATCCAGGGCGGTTCGGCCACCAATATCACCGCACTTGATGCCAGCTTCAGCTGCGATATCCGCTGCCCGGCTTCGCAAGATCCGCTGGCATGGCATGCGCGCTATATGGAATATGTGGCCAAGGTGGAGGCCGAGATGCAGGCGATCCAGCCCAGCGCCAAAATCACCGTCACCGCGCGCGATGTGAACCCTGCCCTGAAGCCCGAGAAAGATGGCGCGGCCGAGGCGCTGGCCCGCAGGCTGACCGGCGATAATGGCAGCCATGTGGTATCCTATGGCACCGAGGCCGGGCAATTCCAGCGCGAAGGCTATTCGGTGGTGGTATGCGGGCCGGGCAGCATAGATCAGGCGCACCAGCCCAATGAATTCATAACGATTGAACAATTTGAAGCGGGCGAGGCTTTTCTTCGCCGTCTAATCGAAACCCTGAAGGAGTAACCCCATGGCGAAAATCAACCGTTTTGCAGAAATGCTGCCCGAAATCACCGAATGGCGCCGCGATCTGCACCAAAACCCCGAGCTGCTATTTGATTGTCATCGCACCGCAGGCGTGGTGGCGGACAAGCTGAAAGCCTTCGGCGTGGACGAGATTGTGACCGGCCTTGGCCGCACCGGTGTCGTCGGCGTAATCAAGGGGAAATCTACCGCTTCGGGCAAGGTGATCGGGCTGCGCGCCGATATGGATGCGCTGCCGATTCATGAAACCACGGGGGCAGAGCATGCCTCCAGGGTGGATGGTAAAATGCACGCTTGCGGCCATGACGGGCACACGGCGATGCTACTGGGCGCGGCGAAATATCTGGCCGAAACCCGCAATTTTGACGGCACGGTCGTGGTGATCTTCCAGCCCGCCGAAGAGGGCGGCGGCGGCGGCAAGGAGATGGTGGATGAGGGCATGATGGAAAGGTTCGGCATTCAGGAAGTGTATGGCATGCATAATATGCCAACCCTGCCGGTCGGCGCATTCGCCATTCGCCCCGGGCCGCTGATGGCGGCGGCGGATCAATTCGATATTTTTGTGGAAGGCAAGGGCGGCCATGCGGCCATGCCCCATAATGCGATCGACACAACCCTGATCGCCAGCCATGTGGTTGTGGCGCTGCAGTCCATTGTCTCGCGTAACACCGACCCGCTGGTTAATGTTGTGATCACCATCACCAGCTTTGAGACCGAAAGCAACGCCTATAACGTGATCCCGCAGCGGGTGCATTTGCGCGGCACCTGCCGCACTCTGACCCCGGAATCCCGGGCCATGGCCGAGGCGGCGATCAAGCGGATCGCCGAGAATACCGCCGCGGCCTATGGCGGCACGGCACGGCTGGAATACGAGCACGGCTATCCGGTGACCAGCAATCATCCGGACCAGACCGATTTCGCCATTTCGGTGGCGCGCGAGGTCGCTGGCGAGGCTGCGGTTATCACCGATGTGGAACCGGTGATGGGGGGGGAGGATTTTTCCTACATGCTGGAAGCCAGGCCGGGCGCTTTCATTTTTGCCGGCAATGGCGACACGGCCATGCTGCACCATCCGGATTACGATTTTAACGATGATCTGATTCCGGCAGGGTGCTCTTATTGGGCCAAGCTCACCGAAACCCGTATGCCGGCATAAGCCCACTCGCGGCACGGCCCCGAGCGTCAGCGAGGCCAGGGCCGTTGGCAAACCCTGTTCGGCATTGCTGGTAAAGTGCCTTGGCTGAATGGGGGCTTGCTTTCATGAAGCCAAGGCAGAGGCTCCGGTGCGTCCGGTTTTGTCCGCAGATAAAAGACGGCCCCGCAACAATGTCGAGGGGCCGTCGGATCGCCCTGTTACGGGGCGGTATCTGGATGGGGCGAATTAGTCGTCGTTTTCATCGTCCCCGTCATTGCCGTCATCATTTCCGTTATCGTTTCCGCCTTCGTTGCCATCGTCATTGCTGTCGTCGCCATTGCCAAAACCGTTATCGTCATTACGGTCATTGTCGTCATCGCTGCCATCATCATCAAAGGTGCCGTCATCGCCAACCACCGCGCCGGTGCCCGCAGCAGTGCCCGCAGCTACGCCTGCGGTGACGGTGTCCGTAACGGCACCTGTGGCCGGGTTCACGGTGATCAGGCGGTTGGTGCCTGTAGCCGAAACCGAAAGAATTGAATAGCTGCCATTGGCGTTCTGGATCACGTCGGTAATGGTATAGCCCTGCGCGGTCAGCTGTGCATCGACCTGCTGAATTGCAGGAACATTTGCGAATGCGGCCGGAATGCCGGCTGTGGGGGCGGGGGTTGTTGGAGCCGGTGTGGCTGGCGCTGGCGTAGTTGGAGCCGGTGTAGCCGGGGTTGATGCGGTTTGAGCCAATACAGGCATGGCAGTAGCGAGAACCAGCGAAGAAGCGGTGAGGATAGATGCAAGTTTCATTTTGTTTGTTCTTTCATATTGGGGTTGCGGTAAACAACATTGTGATCGATTTGACCGTCCACAACATTGTGTTGCGAATGACCCCAATCTGGGCCAAATGCCGGGAATGCGAAATTGGGCTATGGGGGTATCGGGCCAATCTAAACCAAAGCACTAAAATGGCGGCAGGCAGGTATTTTTGGGCCTCACAGGGCAAAATCGCGGGCTGGGTCCAAAGTTTAGGGGGTATTGTGCGCTGTTTCACCGTGTTTTCCAGGCTGCGTTGACAAAAGCCTGACACTTCATCCGAAAAACCGGAGAAACCGGAAAATAATATGAAATGGCGGATTTTGCTTTATAATTCTATGCGTTGACAATTTATCTGCAAAAAACCAATCTTTGCCCATCCATTCCCGCTGATCGGGAAGCTTGCAGCTACAGGAATAAACCAAATGTCTAGCCATATTGATGCCATCTTGGCGGCAGCGATTCGCCATTGCCAGGAAGAGATCATTCCGAATGTTGATTCGTGGAACGAATCCGCCCGCTGGCCCCGCAGCGCCTCCGATGCCGCAGGGGCCGCTGGCCTGACAGGGCTTTATGCGCCAAAAGAATGGGGCGGGCAGGGGTTGTCATTGGGGGATGGCATTCAGGTGTATGAGCAGCTCGGCAAGGGGGACGGCGCTTATGCCTTTGCGCTTTCGATGCATAATATCTGCACCTTCGCCACCTGTGGCTATGGCACTGAAGGCTTCAAGCAAAAATGGGCGCGGGATCTGGCCTCGGGCCGCAAGCTGGCCAATTTTGCCCTTACAGAACCGCAATCCGGCTCCGATGCCGGAAATATGTATAGCCGCGCGGTGGTAAAGGATGGCAAGTGGACAATTAATGGCAAAAAAGCATGGGTCAGCCTTGCGGGTGAGGCAGATGTATATTTGACGGTGGTCAAAACCTCCGATGCGCCGGGCCACAAAGACATGGCGATGATCGCGATACCAAAAGACACGCCGGGCGTCAGCTTTGGCCCGCTTTATGATACGCCATCTTACAATTTTCTGCCGCTGGCCGAGATGTATCTGGATAATGTGGTGGTGCCGGAGGAGAATATCATCCTGCCAATTGGGCAGGGCTTGCAGGGGGCCTTGATGGCGATTGACATCGCCCGCACCTCGATCGCGGCGGGTTGTTGCGGGCTGATTGAGAGCGCGCTGGATACGGCGCTGAGTTACGCCAAAAATCGCAAGATGTTCAAAGGCAAAAACCTTGATCTGGACGGTATCCAGTGGATGCTCGGGGATGTGGCCACGGATCTCGAGGCCTCGCGCTTGCTTTACCGCGCGGCGGCCAATGCGCTGGGCACGCCGGAAGGGCCGCTGATGGCGGCGCATGCGAAAAAGTTTGTGCCCGATGCGGCGGTGCGCGCCGCCAATACCTGCACGCAGGTCATGGGCGGCTCGGGGCTTTTGGCACAATACGGGATGGACCGGCTCAGCCGCCTGTCGCAAATGCTGCGCATAGTCGATGGCACCACCGAAATCAGCCGGGTGGTCATTGGCCGCGCCTTGCAAAAGCGCGCTGAAGGGCTGCCGGATCTGCCGGTGCCGAAAGGATATGGAGAATGAACATGTTTAACGCATTGATGGTTCGCAAAAATGACGAGGGCAAGACCTCGGCCCAAGTCGAGAAGATCAGCCTTGAGGATCTGCCCGAAGGGGAGGTGCTGGTGGCGGTTGAGTATTCCACCGTCAACTATAAAGACGGGCTGTGCATTGGCCCGGGTGGCGGCTTGGTGCGGAATTACCCGCATGTGCCGGGCATTGATTTTGCCGGCACCGTCGAGGCGTCTGACGACCCGCGCTACAAGGCGG
>JALSHK010000045.1 GCA_026982275.1 Paracoccaceae bacterium
CGCCTGATCTGGTCCAATCCGGCCCACCCAAAATAAGAACCGTTTAAGAACCTCTAAGAGTTTTCTCAGGGCTGTCTAACCCTGCGCCCAATTTTGACCCCAAAACAGTTAATATTCCCTAAATCCCAATTTTGCTCCAGATTCCAAGTATCCCCCAGCAAAGCCCACCCATCACAACAAAACCCCTTTTTCCTACCCCAAACCAGACAATCCCACCAAATCCCGCCTACTCCAGTATCCAACCGTCCCCTACAATAGCCGCGCCGCGTTTTCATGCGAAAGCGCCGCGCGCTCGGCCTCTGAAATCCGGGCCTGCCGCAGCGCCTCTTGCTGCCAGACGCTGCTATAAATAGGACTATCGCTGCCAAACAGGATATTTTCAGCGCCAAAACAGGCCACCGCCGCCGTAATCGCAATCGGTCCCATCGATGAGCAATCCACATATACGCCACTATTTCGCAGACGCTTTGAAGGTAGGACCGGCTCGTGGCTGCGCAATTCCGAGGTGAAATCCATCCGCTCCACCACCACGGGCAAGGTGCCGCCGCTATTGGCGACATGAAAGGTAACATCCGGATATTTCTGCGCAATTTCGCCCCAGAGCAGGGTCACCATCGCGCCTGATACCTCGTGCTGGATCTCTAGCTGGCGCCGCGCCATGAGGCTATCGGCATAGCGGCTAGTGCCTTGGGCATCCACCGCCTCCGCCTGATCCGCCCGCCGCCCTGGGTGCAAAAACAAATGCCCGCCCTCAAGATTGGCCATCTCCAGCAGGGGCGCGATTGCCCCTACGCCCTTGATGGTCAGGAAATAATTGATCGGCACAATCGCGCCCATTAGCCCCAGTTCGCGGCGGGCATGGCGATAGGTCTCTGCCGCCAGATCGATATCGGCAAAGGGCAGCGAGGCAAGGCCGCGAAACCGCTGCGGATGGCGGGCCACAGCGCTGGCCGTGGCATGGTTGAATATATCCAGCAGCGGCTGCGCTTCGGCCAGGGGGCGGGTATCCAGCCCGAAAAGGCAGGGCAATGACAGCACCTGCATTGCCACCCCTTCGCGATCCATCCTCGCCATGCGCGCCGAAAGATCGCCATAGCTATTATCAAAGGGCAGCGCCCCCACCGGCATATGGAATTGCTCGCCCGCCTCGCTTTGGGCAATAAAGGGCGGGATATTTCGGGCGCGCAGGGCGCTGGCCAGCGCATCAGGCACCCAATGGGCATGAAAATCAATAATCACAGCGGCTCACAAATGCTCGGCGATTGATTTTCGGGTATCGACCTCGTCGTAATATTTGCAGGGCAGCACATCGATATCCGTGCCGGTGATGCGCAAAAACCGCGAGCTGGCGGGCATGTCGATAGAATGCAGATCCCCGACATCATAAAAGCCCGCCGCGCCGGGCTGCATCAGGTAGGTTCGGGTCGGTTTGGGCAGGGTTTCGCCGGCAGGGATGCTCCAGTCGGTCATGCGGGTATGATCCACGGCCTGGCCATAAGCGGCCCATGCGCTGGCATGATCATGGGGCGGGCTGAGGATCGCGCCATCGGGGATATGGGCATAGATATAGAAATCCAGCCTGGGATCATGGTAAAGCGTGGTGCGGCCAACCGGTAAGTGGGTTCCGAAGTTTTGCTCCACAAAACCGGCGTTTTGCAAGATATGGCGCATGGCCTCGCAAACCTCGCCCAAAGCCGCCTTGCTGGCCCCGCCCGCCAGGGCCTTTTGGCAATCGCGCACCAGATCGTCCAGTTCATAAGCCATATCGCCCTCCTATCCGCCGGTTTTTTCGTCCAGCACCCGAAGGCGCCTGATCAAGGCCGAGGTATCCCAGCGCGCGCCGCCCATATTTTGCACGTCTTTATAATATTGATCGATCAAAGCCGTGCCCGGCAGGCTGGTGCCGTTATGCTCGGCCTCGGCCAGCACAATGCCCAGATCCTTGCGCATCCAGTCTACCGCAAAGCCGAAATCGAACTCGTCCGCCAGCATGGTTTTATAGCGGTTTTCCATCTGCCAGCTGCCCGCCGCGCCTTTGGAGATCACATCCACCACCGCCTCGCCGTCCAGCCCCGCCTTCTGGGCAAAATGCAACCCTTCAGACAAGCCCTGCATCAGCCCCGCAATGCAGATCTGGTTTACCATCTTGGTAAGCTGCCCTGCCCCGCTATCGCCCATCAGGCGGCAGGATTTGGCAAAAGCCGCAATCACCGGCTCGGCCTTGGCATAAGGGGCGGCCTCGCCACCGCACATCACCGTCAGCACGCCGTTTTCGGCCCCCGCCTGCCCGCCCGATACCGGACCATCGATAAAGGCAATGCCCTTATCCGCCGCCAGCGCAAACAGCTCGCGGGTTACGTTGGCCGAGGCCGTGGTATGATCCACGAATATAGCCCCCGAATCCATGCCCGCCAGCGCGCCATCATCCCCCAGCACCACCGCGCGCAGATCGTCATCATTGCCCACACAGGCCAGCACCATCTCGCAGCCCATGGCCGCTTCGCGCGGAGTTTTCGCCTTTGCGCCGCCATGCTCGGCCACCCAGGCTTCGGCCTTGGCCGTGGTGCGATTATATACCGTCACCTCGTGGCCCGCTGCCGCCAGATGCCCCGCCATCGGATAGCCCATTACCCCAAGGCCCAAAAACGCAAGTTTCGCCATTGTGTTCTCCTGTCATGTTGCTCCTTTTGCAATGCCCTGCTATCAGCGGCAGGTCAAGCAAGGAACGGATTCTTCCCCCATGGACAAAGCGTTTAGCTGGATATTCGCAGGTTTCGTCACCCTTCTGGGGCTGGCGCTGGTTGCGGGGGGCTTTGCCTATTATCTGGCATCGCGCTCGATCCCCGATTATTCCGGCGATTACAACGGCATGGCGGTGACAGGCGAGGTCGAGATCATCCGCGACAGCTACGCCGTGCCGCATATTTTTGCAAAGACCGATGCCGATGTGCTGTTTGGCCTTGGTTTTGCCCATGCCCAGGACCGGCTCTGGCAGATGGAGCTGATGCGGCGCACGGCCCAAGGGCGGCTATCCGAAATGTTTGGTCCCGAAACGCTGGAAACCGACAGCCTGATGCGGGCGCTGGATATCTACACCCTGTCCAAACGCGCTGTTGCCTTTCAAACCCCCGAAACCCTGGCGCTGCTCAATGCCTATGCCGCCGGGGTAAATGCGTGGGTCTCTACCGTGCGGCAAGAGGCTTTAGGGCGGGGTGCGCCGGAGTTCTTTTTGTTTGATAATGCCATTGCGCCGTGGGGACCGGCAGACAGCATCGCGCTGATCAAGCTGATGGCGCTGAACACCACCGACAAAGCCGCGCTGGAAGTGCTGCGCGCCAAGCTTTCTTTCCGCATCCCGCCCGAGCGCATCCGCGATATCCTGCCCGACGCACCGCAGGTGCCCAGCGTGGATATCACCTCCTTTTCCGCGCTTTTCCCTGATATGGAATTGCAAACCGCCAGCATAGCCCCGCCGCCAATGCTGAGCCCGCTGCCGGCGATCGGCTTGGCGGGGGCCTCCAATGCCTTCGCTGCGTCGGGCGCGCGCTCGGCCAGTGGCGGCACGCTTATGGCCAATGATCCGCATCTGGGGTTAAGCGCGCCCGGGGTGTGGATGCTGGCGCGACTGGAGCTGGAAAGCGGCGGCGTGATTGGCGCGACTATACCGGGCATTCCGGCGGTGCTGATCGGGCGAAGCGACACCCTGAGCTGGGGGCTGACCGCGAGCTATCTGGATGATCAGGATCTATATCTGGAGCGGTTGAACCCGCAAAACCCCGACGAATACCTGACCGAAAACGGCTCGATCCCGTTTGAAACCCGCGACGCGGTGATACAGGTAAAGGGGCAATCGCCGGTTTCGCGCAGCTTGCGCTGGGCCTCGGGGCGGCCTGTTTTGCCCGGCAATGCCTTTGGCATCCGGCAAATCCAGCCCGAGGGGCATGTGTTTTCGCTGGCATGGACGGGGCTTGAGGCCGAGGATCGCAGCATTCAGGCCGCGATGGATTTAATGCGCGCACCCGATATCGCCACCGCCCGCGCCGCCTTGGCCAATGTAAGCGCGCCTGCCAATAATGTTACGCTGGCGGATCGCGAAAACATCGCTATCGTCAGCACCGGAAAAGTGCCGCGCCGCAATGCCGGCAATGCCACCAGGGGCCGTATTCCGGCGCAGGGCTGGCTGGAGGTGAACCGCTGGAACGGCTATTTTCCCTTTGCCGAAAACCCCTATATCGAAAACCCCGAAGGCGGGGTGGTGGTGAATACCAATAACGCCCTGCCCACCGGCGAATTCCCGCAGAATTTCAGCTTTGACTGGGGTGATACCCAGCGGATCATCCGCGCCAGCAATCTGCTAAATGCCCGCCAGTTCCACACCCAGAACAGCTTTACCGCGATCCAGACGGATACTGTCTCGATCTCGGCGCGCATATTGCTGCCGCTGATCGGGCAGGGTCTCTGGTTTGCCGATCAGGGCGCGCAGCCGGGCACCCACCGCGCGCGGCGCCGCGAGGCCTTGGGGCTGCTCTCGCAATGGAATGGCGATATGGGCCAGCATGATCCCGAGCCGCTGATCTATGCCGCATGGGTGCGCGCCTTGCAGCGCCGCCTGATATCGGATGATCTGGGGCAGCTATCAGGCGAGCTTACCCGCGTAAATCCGCTGTTTATCGAGCGGGTATATCGCAATATCGATGGCGCGGCGGGCTGGTGCGATATCGGCCCTAGCCTCGAGGTGGAAACCTGTCGGCAGATGGCCTCTATCGCGCTGGATGATGCCCTGCAGGAGCTGGTGCGCGATTATGGCTCCGATATCAACCGCTGGCGCTGGGGGGCGGCGCATATGGCATTTCAGGAAAACAAAACCCTGGGCAAGGTGCCGGTGGTATCGTGGTTTGCCAATATCTGGCAGGAAACCCCGGGGGGCGACAATACCCTGCTTCGCGGCCAGACCCGCGGCTTTGGCAATAACCCTTATACCAATATCCACGCCGCCGGTTTTCGCATGGTGGTGGATTTTGATAACCCTGACAATTCGGTCTATATCGCGGCCACCGGCCAATCGGGGCATTTCCTGTCGCGCTATTATGATAATCTGTCCGTGATCTGGCGGCGCTCGGAATATATCCCGATGACGCTGGACCCCGGCATCGCCCGTGCCGCAGCCGCCGGCATCACCACCTTGCGGCCATAGAGCCAATCCGCCACTTCCCCCTTGAGGCAGCCCCGATTGCGCGCTATCACCCCCCCAACTTCCCCAGCAAAGGCCGCATCATGATTCCTCGCTATTCCCGCCCCGAAATGGTTGCCATCTGGTCTCCCGGACGCAAATTCCGTATCTGGTTCGAGATCGAGGCCCATGCCTCGGACGCCCAAGCCAGGCTCGGCGTGATCCCGCAGGAAAATGCCGATGCGCTGTGGAAAGCCAAAGATGTGGAATTCGACGTGGCCAAAATCGATGCGATCGAGGCGGTCACCAAGCATGATGTAATCGCATTTTTAACCCATCTGGCCGATATCGTGGGCAATGAAGAGGCGCGGTTTGTGCATCAGGGGCTGACCAGCTCGGATGTGCTGGACACGTGCTTTAATGTGCAGCTCACCGAGGCGGCCGATCTGCTGATCGCCGATATGGAAGCCCTGTTGGCGGCGCTGAAACGCCGCGCGATCGAGCATAAAATGACCATCCGCATCGGGCGCAGCCATGGTATCCATGCCGAGCCAACCACCATGGGGCTGACCTTCGCGCGGTTTTATGCCGAGATGGACCGCAACCTTGCCCGCCTCAAACTGGCGCGGACAGAGATTGCCACCGGCGCGCTT
>JALSHK010000046.1 GCA_026982275.1 Paracoccaceae bacterium
TGATCCATCATCCACGCCGCCTTCAGGCAGAGCAAGCGCGCCTGCTCGATCTCCATCCGGCATTCGGCAATGATATCGTAATTCGCCCCCAGATGCGCGATTTTGCGGCCAAAAGCCTCGCGCGCCAGCCCGCGTTTGCACATCAGCTCAAGCGCGTTTTCCGCATGGCCAATGGCGCGCATGCAATGATGGATCCGCCCCGGCCCGAGCCGCCCTTGGGATATTTCAAAGCCCCGCCCCTCACCGAGCAAAAGATTTTCCACCGGCACCCGAACATCGGTGAATTTGATATGCATATGCCCGTGCGGCGCATCATCATGGCCATAAACCTCCATCGCCCGCAGCACCTCTACCCCCGCAATATCGGTCGGCACCAGCACCATCGAATGACGGCAGTATTTGTGATCCGCCTCGCTACCGGTTTTCACCATGACGATATAAAGCGCACAGCGCGGATCCCCCGCCCCGCTGGCCCACCATTTCTCGCCATTCAGCACATATTCATCGCCCTCGCGCACACAAGACATCGAGATATTGGTGGCGTCCGAGCTGGCCTCCTCCGGCTCTGTCATCAAATAGGCGGAGCGAATTTCTCCGTTCAGCAAAGGGGTTAGCCACTTCTCTTTATGCGCTTCATTCCCGTATCGCTCCAGCACTTCCATATTGCCGGTATCGGGCGCCGAGCAATTAAACACCTCCGCCCCGAGCGGGGTTTTGCCCATTTCCTCGGCCAGATAGGCATATTCCACCGTGCTAAGCCCATAGCCCTTATCGCTATCGGTCAGCCAGAAATTCCACAAGCCGCGCCGGCGCGCCTCGGCCTTCAGCCCTTCCAGAATTCCGGTCATGCGCGGGGTATATTGGAAACGATCCCCGCCCTTGCCGACCTCGCTGCGGTATTCCGCCTCCAGCGGCGCGATTTCCTCTGCCACCATCTCGCGCACGGCCCGAATGAGCGGGGCCACTTTTTTGCTGATGCCTAAATCCATTTTCTTCTCCTGAACGCTTGTTCACATAATGGCCGGAAATCGGCGCAAGGCAACCACAATCGCATTGACGCCACGCCAGGCGCGCGCTAAATCACCCCCATTGCGGGTGTAGCTCAGTTGGTAGAGCATCAGCTTCCCAAGCTGAATGTCGAGGGTTCGAGCCCCTTCGCCCGCTCCATTTTATATCGCGTGGCGCGTGCGAAAAGCGCAGGTCTCCGATGGGGCCGGTTCAGATTGATCTCGACGCCCGCCCGGCATGGGGATAGGCTGCGCTCAAATCCATCCCGAAACAAAGGTGCCGCCATGACCGAGAAAACCGCAATTGTAACCGGTGCCGCGCGGGGCATCGGGCTGGCCACCACCAGGCTTTTTCTGGCCCAGGGCCGCAAGGTGGCGATGGTGGATCGCGATGCCGTTGCCCTCAGGGCCGCTGCGGTTGATTTGCAAAATGTGATGCCGCTGGAATACGATATTTCCGACCCCGATGCTGTGGCGCAAATGGCGGCTGAAGCCGAGGCCGGCCTCGGGCGGGTGGATGCGCTGGTCAATAATGCCGGCCTGGCCGATTTCGGCCCGATCGAGACCACGGATTTTCAGCGCTGGCGCAGGGTTATGGCCACAAATCTTGACGGGGTTTTTCTGTGTTCGCAAGCCCTCACCCCGGCTTTGAAGCGCACCAGGGGCTGCATGGTCAATATCGCCAGCATCTCCGGCTTGCGCGCCTCCACCCTGCGGGTGGCGTATGGCACTTCCAAAGCCGCGGTCATTCACCTGACACAGCAATATGCCGCCGAGCTGGGCGAATATGGTATTCGGGTGAATTGCGTGGCCCCGGGGCCGGTGCGCACCAAGCTGGCGATGGCGGTGCATACGCCGGATATCATTGCCGCCTATCACGATGCGATTCCGCTAAACCGTTACGGCTCGGAAGATGAGATCGCCTCGGTCATCGGGTTTCTCTGCTCGGATGCGGCAAGCTATGTAACGGGGCAGACCATCGCCGCCGATGGCGGCTTTGAAAGCACCGGCATAGGCCTGCCCTCGCTGCGGGGCTAATCCTTTGCTTCCAGCTCCTGCACAGTCAGCGCATAACCGCCCGCCGTTATATAGTCTTTTTCGGCCTGGGTAGATAGCCGCCCCAGCGCCTTGTTCCTATACGGGAAACGGCCAAATTTGCGGATCACCTCTCGATGCGCGCGCGGGTGCAAAAACCGCCCCTCGCCCGACATGTTCTGCTTGTACATCCGCATACAGGTATCCTGATCGGCCAGCACTTCGGAATGCATCAGGGGCAGATAGAAAAACTGCCGCATCGGTTCGCCGATCTTCAGGTCCTGCCCCGAAAAAATCGCGCGCTTGGCAATACAGCGTGCCTTGCTATCGGTGGCAAAGCTATCGCCTGACCCCCGAAACATATTGCGCGGAAACTGGTCGATCACGATCAGCATCGCCAAAGCACCCTTTGAATTCACCGGCCAATCATCATATTCGCCCGCGCGCACATCGTGCCAGAAATCCAGATAACGATCACGAATTTTCTGGTCCAGCGCCGGATCCACAACATACCAGCCCGCCGGGCCAACCTCGTTTTGCCAAAACTCTATAATTTCGTCTGGTTTGATGCCCATTGACCCATCCCCGATATTTTTGTCTGTCTCAAGCTAGACGTTGAAAAAACGATTCGGGCAAGCCTAAATCAGGGTTCTTCCGCATCCACTTCCGCCTCGGCAGCCTCGATAGCGATTTCCTGCGCCACTTCGGCAGCAATCGGGGTGGATTGCGGCATAAGCGGGGTATAGCTCATGGTATCCTCTACAGATATACCGTCACGGCGGGTCATGCGATATGCGCCGTAAATGGCAATGCTGCCCATCAGCAATATCAGCGCATAATAATAGCTGAAGGCCCCAAATCTCTCCATGGCCAGCCCCAGGATAACCGGCGTGCCGGCCGCACCAATTCCGTTCAGAAATACCAGTGCGCCAGAGGCATTGGCCATATCCTCGGGATCTAGATAATCATTGGTATGCGCGATCAGCAGCGAATATAGCGGGCTGGCGGTAGAGCCGATCAGAAAGCCCAGCGCCAGCAGCGCATAGAATGACCCGGCCAGCAAAAGCCCGATAGATATCGCCAGCGCGCTCAGGCCGGTGATCAGCACGATCAGCAAGCGCCGGTCCATGCGGTCCGAGGCCCAGCCGATCGGATATTGCATCACCACCGCCCCCAGATAGCTAACCCCCACCAACAGCGATATCTGCGGCGCGGCCAGCCCGAGATCGGTGGCAAATACCGCCGTCATCCCAAACAGGATCGAAAGCGCGCCACCAAGAACAAACGCCCCCACGGCTCCGAGTGGCGAGGTTTGAAACAAGCGTTGCAAGGTCATGGGCTTGGCAGCAAGAAAAGCCGGCGCAGGAGAAACCGATAGCAGGATCGGCGCAAAAGACACTGAAACAAGAATAGAGATCACCGCAAAAAGCACAAAACCGGACGGATCAGCGGTCAGGATCAAAAACTGCGCCAGCACCAGCCCGAGCATCTGGATAATCATATAGGCCGAGAGCGCCTGACCCCGGGTTTCATTGGTGGCGGCATCGTTCAGCCAGCTCTCCGCCACCACATAAACCCCCGAAAAGCCGAAGCCGACCACCAGCCGCAGCACCGCCCAGATATAGGGGTCCGGCGCCATCGCATAGCCAATAAACGCCGCCGAAACCAAAGAGGCCAGCGCCGCAAACACCCGCACATGCCCCACCCGCCTTATCAGGCGCGGCGCCAGCTTGGAGCCGAGAAGAAACCCGACATAATAGGCGGTCATGACATAAGACATCGTGGTCGGGCCAAAACCCTCAAGCGCGCCGCGCACGGATAGCAGCGTGCCTTGGGTGCCATTGCCGAGCATCAGCAAAAACATTCCCAGCAACAGCGCCCACGAGTTTTTCAGAATATAGACCATAATGCCGCCTTTCCCGCCCTCTTTGCAGGTCGGGAATTATGTTGTCCTGCACGATTACGACCATATTACGTCGTTTTCCCGCCAAAGCTGCGGTTTTTCTGCCGAGCGGTAGCGAGGCCACCGCCGCCGGCCAGCCGGTTTTCAGCTATGCTGAAAACGAGCCTTTGCCGAGCGGGGCTTTAGCCCCCGAGGCAAAGGCTGACCCGCTTAAATCAATCACGCGGGAAATAGCAGCGAAGCATCGCCATAAGAGAAAAAACGGTATTTCTCCTTCAGCGCATGGGCATATATCGCCTGCGCCTGTTCCATGCCCACCAGGGCCGCTACCAGCATCAGCAGGGTCGATTTAGGCAGGTGAAAATTTGTCATCAGCCCCGATGTTACCCTGAATTCAAAACCCGGGGTGATAAAAATATCGGTATCGCCCGACCACGGCGCGATCTCGCCCGTGGCCATCGCCGCCGTTTCAATGATCCGTAGCGACGTGGTGCCCAGCGGGATCACCCGCCCGCCATTCTTCAGGGTCTCCGCAATCGCTTCCGCGGCGCGCTCATCCACCTCGCCCCATTCAGAATGCATTTTATGCTCGGAAATATCCTCGGTTTTCACCGGCAAAAACGTTCCCGCCCCCACATGCAGCGTCACCTCGGTGGTCTGCACCCCCGTCTGTCTCAGGCTATCCAGCAGCGCGTTATCAAAATGCAGCGAGGCGGTCGGCGCCGCCACCGCGCCGGATTTCTCGGCAAAAACCGTCTGGTAATCCTCCAGATCCTGCGCATCGGCGGGGCGTTTGGAGGCGATATATGGCGGCAAAGGCATATGGCCCTGGCGATAGAATGTCTCGTCCAGATCCGCACCGGTCGCGCTGAATTTCAGCTCCACCTGCCCGTCTGATTTATCCATCACCTCGGCTTTCATCTCGCCAAAATCCACGATATCCCCCACGGCCAGCCGCTTCATCGGCCGGGCCAATGCGCGCCATGTGTCCGGGCTAATGCGCTGGATCATCGTCGCTTCGATACTGGAAACCCCGCTGCCATGGATGGTATCGCGGCTGCGGGTGCCGAAAATCCTCGAAGGGATCACTCTGGTGTTGTTCAGCACCAGAAGGTCTCCGGCACGCAAAAAACCTCCGATTCCGGCAACGGTCGAATCTTCCAGCGCGCCGGCTTGCGAAACCAGTAACCGCGCGGCCGTGCGCGGGATTACCGGTCGCAATGCAATGCGCGCCTCGGGCAGATCGAAATCAAAATCACTCAAGTCAGGCATATCCATGTCCACCAGTTGTTTCCGGCCCCGCCTTAGCGCCTTATTCTGGCAAGAGCCAGCCAAGAATGGGCAAATCCTCGCCCAAATCGAATTTCTCTTTGGTTAATCGCGGTTAATCGGTTGCCGTGCTGGTCAATTCCCCCTATTCATACGGCAGAAATCTATCATCCCTAACCCAAGGTCAAGGCTGAATGCGCGATACCGCCGCCCCTCCTGTCAACGCTCCCGCCACCGAAAAGGGGCTTGGGCATTTCCTGCCAACCCAGACCATCAGCTTTTCCGACAGCCATGGCATTCACAGCTTCACCCTGTCACCCTTCAAGCGCCTGTTGCTGGTGCTGGGCGGTATTGCGCTGGCGCTATGGGGGGTGATCGCCACCGTTACCGTGCTGCTCAACAGCTCGGCGGATGAGCAGATGCGGATGCGCTCCGCGGCCCTTACGCTGGCCTATGAAACCCGTCTGGACGAATTGCGCAGCGAACGAGATTTGCTCGCCGCCCAGCTCGACAAAACCACCACCCGCATCCAGACCGCGCAATCCCGCCTGATGGCACAACAGGAAAGCCTGCTGCAAATAGGGGCGGAGCGGCAG
>JALSHK010000047.1 GCA_026982275.1 Paracoccaceae bacterium
CATCGCGCGGCGGCTCGCCCTCCACCGCGCTGGTGAGCGTGGCCGCCTCGCCGCTCACGGATTCGCTAAGCGAAAATTCGCCATCGCCATAGGTGCGCAGGGTGATTTCGCTGCCAATCGGCAGCTCGATGCGCGCGCCCGCCGCCAGCTCGGTCAGATATACCGCCGGTTTTCCGGTATAGGCGGGGGGGCTGGCCCATGCCTCTATTGCCACGCTCGGCGCGGCGGTGCCAGCCTCTACGCCCAGCGCGGCTTGCAGATTTTGCACCGCGATTTTCGGGGCAAAAAGCAGCGCCGCCGCAATGAAAACCAGCGCCATGAGGCGCAGTCCCATCGGGTCTTTCTTCGCCAGATCCGGCGCGGGCAATGGCACTTTTGCCGCCTCTGCCTGCGCTTTCATCTGTGCAATATGGGCCTGCCAAAGCGCCTGTGCCAGCGGGTCTTTTACATTGATCGCGGGGGTATCCTGCAAGCTGGCAATCGGGCTATGGGCAAGGTTTTCGTCCAGCTTTTCAAGCGCTTCGGCCCGGTTTGGCCAAGAAAAAACCCGATAACCCCGATAGGCGAGATAAAGTGCCACCAGCGCCAAAACCCCAAGCGCCCCCTGCCCCCAAAGCGGCGGCAAGCCCTCCAATGCCCCGAAAGCCAGCGCCGCATAGGCAAAGCCCGCCAAGCTGAGCAATGGCCAATAGGCGCGCAAAAACCGCTCGATCCAGAGGCTGGTTTTGGTCAGCGTAATGCGCCCGCTCAGCCCCGCCAAAAGCTTGCGCTTGCGGTTTTGCTCGGAAAAATTGACTCTGGACTGCATGTTTTGGCCTTATGATTCCATCCAAGGCGGCAGTGTATCGCGCGAAATCATTTCTTCATAGGTGGGGCGCGCCCGAACCACGGCAAATTGATCACCCTGCACCAAAACCTCCGGAATAAGCGGGCGGGCATTATATTCAGACGCCATCACCGCGCCATAAGCCCCCGCCGAGCGAAACGCCACCAGATCCCCGCTTTTCAGCGGCGGCATGTTTCGCTGCTTGCTGAAGGTATCACCGGTTTCGCAAATCGGCCCGACAATATCCACCGGCGCAGGCTCCACCCCGGGCGCGGCCTCGACCACCGGAATGATATCGTGATGCGCCTCATACATGGCGGGGCGAATCAGATCATTCATCGCCGCGTCGATAATCAGGAAATCGCGACCCTCGCCATGCTTGAGATAGATCACCTTGCTCACCAGAATACCGGCATTGCCCGCAATCAGCCGCCCCGGTTCGATTTCGATCTCGCACTCCAGATGGCCCAGCGTTTCGCGGATTACCTGCCCGTATTCCATCGGCAGCGGCGGCGCTTCATTGGAGCGCTCGTAAGGGATGCCAAGCCCGCCGCCCAGATCCAGCCGGCGGATATCATGGCCATCGGCACGCAGGGTCTCGGCCAACTCGGCCAGCTTGGTAAAGGCCTGCCGGTATGGCTCCAGATCGGTGAGCTGGGAGCCGATATGCACATCGATCCCCACCACCTCCAGCCCTGGCAGGCTGGCGGCCTCGGCATAGGCATCGCGGGCTTTGGACATCGGAACGCCGAACTTGTTTTCGGATTTTCCGGTGGCGATTTTGGCATGGGTTCTGGCATCCACATCGGGGTTCACCCGCAGGGTGATCTTGGCGATCTTGCCCATTTCGGTGGCGATGCGGGAAAGCTGTCTCATCTCGGGTTCGCTCTCGACGTTAAATTGCCGGATGCCGCCCGCAAGCACCTGCCGCATTTCGGCTTCGGTTTTGCCCACGCCGGAAAACACGATCATATCGCCATCCACGCCTGCGGCTTTGGCCTTGGCATATTCGCCGCCCGAAACCACATCCATGCCCGCGCCCATCGCCGCCAGCGTGCGCAGCACCGCGATATTGTCATTGGCCTTCATGGCATAGAATATTTTATGCTCCAGCCCGTGCAAGGCTTCATCAAACACGGTGAAATGGCGCTGAAGCGTGGCCGAGGAATAGAGATAAAATGGCGTGCCAACTTTGGCGGCGATCTCGCCTATGGCTACATCTTCGGCGTGCAACGCCCCGTTTTTATAGATAAAATGATCCATCAGTCTCGCGCTCTGGTTCGTAAAAAAAGATAAAGCGGCAGGCCGCTGGAAAGGCCGATCATAGCGGCGACAGGCAAAGCCACAAGCGGGAAATAATCACGCCGTGCAATGCATTCGGACAGGGCGAAAACCGTAAAAACCGCAAGGGAAACCAGCAGATCCCACAGCAGACCGATGCCGGCACCATTCACAGCCCATGCCGATAGCAGCCCGCCCAGTGCGCCGCCCGCCTGCACCTCGCCCAACAGAAAAAACATCGGGACAATCGCCCCGATGATGCTCATCAGCAAATAGAATATGCGTAGCTTTGACATTTCCCGCCCCTTTATCTCGGGCTAGCGCATCAAACCGGCGGGATCAAGCTATTCAACCTCGATATAATAGATCGAATAGATCCATGTATCATCGTTCATATCCGCCAGATCAGCGCGCTCGGCGCGCGGAAATACCAGATGGGTAGGACCATAATCGCCAATCGAAAAGGGCCGGCCGTCTCGCTTCAGGGCAATCACCGCACCATTGGCCACCGCCTCTTCCAGATCCAGATCCACCTTATAACCATCCAGCGCCTTGACCGTTACGGTGCTGCCATTTGCCCCCGCTGCGGCCAGCACATCGGCCAATAGCGGGCCTTCGAATTCATACACCCTGCCCCCCATCGGAAAATCGGCGCGGATCGTGATCACACCAAGGCCCAGCAAAGCCGCGAAATCAAATTCGGCAGCCTGCTGAAAGGCCACATCATTATAGAGGAAAAACTTGTCGCCCTCGCCCACCGCACCGCGCGAGGGCTTGGAGATATTGCCACTTACGGTCAAAAGCACCGGGCCACGAAGCTGAGGTTCGGCGAGCAGCGGGCCGGCAATTAAAGAAGCGCCCACAGTGGCAAGAACAAGAATACGACGCAGGGCAAACATAAGCAGACTTTCGTTATGCCGCCATTTCCATGCGGCGTTAAGGGGTCGCGACCGGCACCAGCGGGTCTCCCTTTATACCACAACCGGAAAGGGTTAACGGAAGACTAACGAGAGCCAGAATTATGATGATTTTTTTCATGCCAAAGCCTCTTTCCATCGTTTTATCTGGGCGCGCACCTGTGCAGGCGCGGTGCCGCCATAGCTCACCCGGCTCGCCACCGAATTCTCCACCCCCAGCACCTCATAGACCGCATCGGTGATCTGCGCCTCGACCGATTGCATCTGCTCAAGGCTCAGCTGGTGCAGATCGCAGCCCTGATCCTCGGCCATTTTGACCAAGGCACCCGTTACATGATGCGCATCGCGAAACGGCATATTGAGGGCGCGCACCAGCCAATCCGCAAGGTCGGTCGCGGTGGAAAAGCCGCTGGCAGCCGCAAGGCGCAGCGGCTCGGGGTTGGGGCGCATATCGGCCACCATCCCCGTGAGCGCGGCCAAGGAAAGCATCAGGCTGTCAGCAGCATCAAACACCTGCTCCTTGTCTTCCTGCATATCCTTGGAATAGGCCAGCGGCAGGCCTTTCATAATGGTCAGCAGCGCCACCAGCGAGCCGGTGATCCGCCCAGCTTTGGAGCGCAAAAGCTCGGCTGCATCTGGGTTTTTCTTCTGCGGCATGATGGAAGAGCCGGTAGAAAATCGATCCGAAATTGTCACAAATCGAAACTGGGCCGAGGACCAAATCACCAATTCCTCGGCAATTCGCGAAATGTGGGTTGCACAAATCGAACATGAGGTCAAAAACTCAAGCGCAAAATCCCGGTCGGAAACCGCATCCAGAGAATTGGCCGAAGGGCGATCAAACCCGAGCGCTTGCGCCGTCATATCCCGATCAATCGGAAAGGAGGTGCCCGCCAGCGCCGCCGCCCCGAGCGGGCTTTCATTCATCCGCTTGCGCGCATCGATAAACCGCGAACGATCCCGCGCAAACATCTCGACATAGGCCATCATATGGTGGCCCCATGTGACCGGCTGCGCCACCTGAAGATGGGTAAAACCGGGCATCACCATATCTGCACCCGCCTCGGCCTGCGCCACAAAAGCCGCCATCAGGGCCGAAAGCCCCTCGATCGCCGCATCCATCTGCCCGCGCACCCAGAGCTTGAAATCCGTCGCCACCTGATCATTGCGCGAGCGCGCGGTGTGCAGCCGCCCCGCCGCCGGCCC
This sequence comes from Paracoccaceae bacterium, assembly GCA_026982275.1. Taxonomy (GTDB): domain Bacteria; phylum Pseudomonadota; class Alphaproteobacteria; order Rhodobacterales; family Rhodobacteraceae; genus UBA3077. The sequence goes on from JALSHK010000047.1 coordinate 4,231, forward strand.
GACGATCTCTGTCAGCCGCGCCTCCACATTCATATGGATATCCTCGAGGGCTGTGGAAAAGGCGAAATTCCCCGCTTCGATCTCTGACAATACCGTGAGAAGGCCTTCCCTGATCGCGGTTGCATCGCTATCGTTGATGATACCCCGGGCAGCCAGCATGGCCGCGTGGGCGCGGGAACCTTCAATATCCTGCCTGGCCATTTTCTGATCATAGCCGATGGAAGCATTAATCGCCTCCATTATGGCATCCGGCCCGGCAGAAAACCTTCCGCCCCACATTGCATTTGCGCTTTTTTTGTCCGACATATTATAAAACCCTTTAGGAGAGGCCCGATGAAAACGCCCCTGATTGCCCTGCTATACGCTGCCTTGAGCCTTGGTGCAAACCCCGCCTTCAGCCAGGTGATTACGCCCGAGCTGCGCGCCGAACTGCTGGAACTGCGCGAGGGCAATATGCGCAAGCTTAAAATCCATAAAGAACCACAAGAGGCCGTGCTCACGCCGTTTACCGATGCACAAGGCACCCCGATGACCCTTGCCGATAATAACGGCAAAATCAGGGTGGTGAATTTCTGGGCAACATGGTGCTTTCCCTGCCGCGAGGAAATGCCGTATCTCGATTCGTTGCAAAAAGCTTTTGGCGGTGAGGATTTCGAAGTGATGACCATCGCCACCGGCTATAATGATATGGGCGGGATCGTGCGGTTTCTGGAGGAAGCCAATGTGACCGCGCTGCCTATTTTGCTGGATGCGGATTCAAGTCTCGGCGCCGAATTCGGAGCCATAGGCCTGCCGCTCACCGTCATTCTCAATCGCGATGGCCAGGAGATAGCGCGGATGATTGGCGGGGCGGAATGGTTTGGCGAAAGTGCGCAGAGCATCGTTGCGGCCCTGCTTGCCGCGGAATGAATTCCATAAAATACCTATCAAGTTTTAGGAACAATTTAGGAACAATTTAGGAATATTTACGTTTCGTTAACCTTTGTATCGGAGATTGGCAGGGCTGTATGCATGGAGGATTCTATGGCACGCTCTTGGGAAGAATTTGAAAACAAAACCGCGACGCGAAATCTGAAGCTGGAATCCACCCGCGCGATGGTCAATGCGGCTATCAGCGAAGGTCGCGTTGGTTTGGCGTTCCAGCCGATATTTCGCTCCGGTCCCCGGTCATTGATCGCCTTTCACGAAGGGCTTATCCGCATTCGGGACCGGGACGGGAGGAATGTGCCGGCGGGGGAATTCATTCCAGCCATCGAAAATACTTCTCTGGTGCAGGCGATTGATAGAATCGCGCTTGAAAAAACCTTTGATATGCTGCGGGCCGATCCGCGCCAGCGCCTGTCGGTAAATATTTCCATGAACACCATCGGCGACGAGGGCTGGATGGGTATTTTGCAGCGCGCCTGTCATGACACCCCTCATATCGCGGATCGCTTGATCGTAGAGATAACTGAATCTGCGCCCATTCAAGACCCGGAATTTATTGCCTATTTCATGGAAAAAGGGCACAGGCTGGGCTGTAGCTTCGCGATTGATGATTT
>JALSHK010000048.1 GCA_026982275.1 Paracoccaceae bacterium
TGCCGCACCGGTAGCTGTCGTCGCCAATCTACCCTATAATATAGGCACCGAGCTTCTGGTGCGCTGGCTCACCCCTGCCGCATGGCCACCAAAATGGGAAAGCCTGACGCTGATGTTCCAGCGGGAAGTAGCACAGCGGATCGTGGCGGGCCCGGATAGCAAAGCCTATGGACGACTGGCGGTATTGGCGCAATTCCGCTGCGAGGCCCGCATCTGCTTTGAATTACCGCCGCAAGCCTTCACCCCTGCCCCGAAGGTCAGCTCGGCGGTGGTTCATATTCGCGCGCTTAAAGCCCCGCGTTTTCCCGCCGACCCTGAAATATTATCGGATGTAGTTGCCCGGGCATTTAATCAGCGCCGTAAAATGCTTCGCTCCAGCCTGAAAGGGCTATTGCCCGATATCAGTGAAGCGCTGGCCAGCATCGGCATAGACCCGCAGCAAAGGGCGGAAACGGTTTCGTTACAGTCGTTTTGCGCGCTAGCAGAAGCCGTGCGAGAATCCAGAGCCAGGATGGTATCCGGCTGATATCACTCAATCGCGGGCATCGCTTCCGGCGCATCATGGCTAACAGCCGGCTTGCGAGTGCGCGGACGGGATTTACGCCGTGGAGGTTTGTTTTCAGGGGTTTCAACCAAAGTGCCACTTTCCACTGCAGGCCCGGCCTCAGGCGTTGCCTGGCTTTCTTGTGCGGCCGGGGGTTCTTGCTGCTGCTGGGCGGCGCGCTGCTCGTTGCGCTGGCGCTGCTGCTCGGCCTGTTCGGCTTGGCGCGCGGTATGCTCGGCCTGCTTTTTGGCCTGTTCCTGCTGTGCAACGGCCAGCAATCGTGAATAATGCTCGGAATGCTGCATAAAGCTTTCTGCGGCGACCCTGTCCCCCGAAAGCTGGGCATCACGCGCCAGCTGGGTATATTTCTCGACAATTTGCTGCGGGGTTCCGCGCACCTTGCCTTCGGGGCCAGCGGAATCAAAAACGCGATTCACAATATTGGCATTGTTGTTGCTGTTATTCTGGCGGCGATTGCCACCTTTATTGCGCGAGCGCGATTTATTGGAAGGTCTCATTTTTCGATTTTTATCCTTGATCGGCGCTTTCAAGCCCTAGTGGCTTTGGAACTGTTGGTTATTAGCCGCCCGATGTTCGATTATCATATCTGCGCTTAACTGGAGAGCCAATGGTTCAATCCTTGCAGGTGTGCTATAGTAGCTGGAAATTACTATTGAAAACAAGCTTTTTTAAGGCAAAAAACAATATTTCTTGTCACAAAGCCGAAATCTGCACCACGCGATCCTTGCCTGCCAGATCTTTCAACACCCTTGGCCGGGTCAATCCGGCATCCATAAATATTTCGCAAACTCTTTTTGCCTGCTCATGGCCGATCTCGAAAAGCGCCCGCCCGCTCGGGGCCATCAGCTCGCCCAGCCCCGCCGCGATGATGCGGTAGGCCTCCAGCCCGTCGCCGCCCGGGGTGAGCGCGAGATGTGGCTCCCAATCGCGCACTTCAGGGGCGAGCTGTTGCATCTCGGCCTCGGAAATATATGGCGGATTGCTGACGATCAAATCAAAGCGCCCCGATAGCCCGCCCAGCCAGTCAGCCTCGACAAACCGCACCCGATCCGCAACCCCGATCCGGCCCGCATTACGCCGCGCCACATCCAAAGCGGCAGCGCTGATATCCGAGGCCACCCCCATGGAATTCGGCGATTCAGCCAGCAGGCTGATCACAATCGCGCCGCTGCCGGTGCCCAGATCCAGCACATTGTCAAAAGGCCGCTCCAAAGCGGCAGAAACCAGTGTTTCGGTATCGGGACGGGGATCCAATACATCGGAATTGACCAGAAAATCATGGTTCCAGAAGCTGCGTTTGCCGATGATATGCGATACCGGCTGATGCAGGCTGCGCACGGCAATCACTCGGTCAATGCCATAAAGCGCGGATTGCTTCAGCGGCTCGTCCAGCCGTGCAATCAGTGTTGCCTGATCCACATCCAGCACATGTGCGAGCAAAATCTGCGCATCCCGCGCCGCCCCGTCGATACCGGCGGCGGTCAGCATCATTGTGGCACGCTCGAGCGTGGAGCGAAGGCTCTCGCTCATAGTGAAAGCTCTGACAGGCGATCGGCCTGATCCGCGGCAGTAAGGCCATCAATGATCTCGTCCAGATCACCTTGCAGGATCTGGTCGAGCTTATAGAGCGTGAGATTGATCCGGTGGTCCGTCACCCGCCCCTGGGGGTAATTATAGGTGCGGATCCGCTCGGATCGATCACCGGAGCCAACCTGCCCCTTGCGGGCACTGGAGCGCTCGTCATCCAGTTTTTGCCGCTCCATATCATAGAGCCGGGAGCGCAACACCTGCATGGCTTTCGCGCGGTTGCGATGCTGGGATTTCTCCGAACTGGTCACCACAATGCCCGTGGGCAGGTGGGTAATGCGAACCGCGGAATCGGTGGTATTCACATGCTGCCCCCCCGCGCCGGAACTGCGCATTGTATCGATGCGGATATCAGTGGTGGGGATGTCGATATCCACCTCCTCGGCCTCGGGCAGCACGGCCACCGTGGCCGCAGAGGTATGCACCCGCCCGCCGCTTTCCGTGGCCGGCACCCGCTGCACACGATGCACACCGCTCTCGAATTTCAGCCGCGCATACACCCCCTTGCCCTGCACATTGGCAATAATCTCTTTATAGCCGCCGATTTCGGTCGGGGATTCCTCGACAATCTCCAGTTTCCAGCCGTTATTCTCGGCCAAGCGCTGATACATGCGCAAAAGATCGGCGACAAAAAGCGCGGCTTCATCGCCGCCTGTGCCGGCGCGCAGCTCCATGATGGCGGGTTTTTCATCGGCCTTGTCCTTGGGCAGAAGCGAAAGCATTACCTGATGTTCGGCTTCGGGCAGGGTTTTGTTAAGGCTTTGCAGCTCTTCCTCGCCCAGCTCCCTCATCTCCGGATCATCCAGCATCGCTTCGGCTTCCGCCTTGTCCGCCAGCATCCGGCGATAGGCTTCGATCTGCTCCACCACCGATTTCAGATCGGAATATTCCTTGGAAAGCGAGGCCAGCTCGGACATATCCGCCCCCTCGTTCAGCTTGGCCTCAACAAAGGAAAACCGCTGGCAAATCTGCTCTAGTTTTTCATCTGGAATCATGATTATTCTTCAAACGAGCTAAGCGATTGCAGCCAAAGGTCAACCCGCGCCTTGTTCACACCCATATCCCCATAGCCATAGCGAGAGCGCGAATAAAGCGCCAGGGTGGAACCGCCATCCTCGAAATCGATAAACTTCACCGAGATGTAATCGGGCATGCGCAGGGTCGGGGTGCGCTGCACATAGGTCATCCAGCCCTCCTCGGCGCTGCCCGCCAGAAAAATCGTGCTGGGCTGGGTCAGCACAAAATCGTTGAAGGCCCTGGCCATCACCGCTGCAGGGGCGGTATAGATCGGCGCTTCCAGATCAACCGTGGCCTCTACCATGCTCTGGGGGGCCACATAATAGGTGTTGGGAGAGACCGGACGGGTGATGGTGAAGGGATCCACATGCCATTCAGCCGGGTTATGGCTTACGGTTGCGACCCGCACAAAAAGCGCGCCGATGATAAAAACCACCGCCAAAATCAAATATATTGCCATGCGTTGCATTATTCCCCTTCCGCGATCTGTGCCGCGCGCGCTTCGACCAGCTCTACTATATGATCGATCATCGCCTCGTTTCCAAGCTTGTGATCCTGCTTGCCCGCCAGATAAACCATGCCCGAGCCAGCCCCGCCACCGGTAAATCCGACATCGGTCATCAAAGCCTCGCCCGGGCCATTGACCACACAGCCGATGATGCTCAGGCTGATCGGGGTTCGCACATGCTCCAGCCGGCGCTCTAGCGTTTCAACAGTTTTGATAACGTCAAACCCCTGCCGCGCACAAGACGGGCAGGAGATGATATTGACGCCGCGATGCCGCAGCCCCAGCGATTTAAGAATTTCAAAACCCGCCTTCACCTCACGCACCGGATCGGCAGAAAGCGACACCCTGATGGTATCGCCAATCCCCGCCCATAAAAGCGAGCCAAGCCCGATCGCGCTTTTAATACTGCCCGAAACCAGCCCGCCCGCTTCGGTTATGCCAAGGTGGATGGGCGCATCTGTCGCCTCGGCCAGCCCGTGATAGGCGGCAGCCGACATAAACACATCCGACGCTTTCACGCTTATTTTGAAATTGTCAAAATTATTATCGAGCAGAATGCGGATATGGTCCATGCCGCTCTCGATCATCGCATCTGGGCATGGCTCGCCGTATTTCTCCAGCAAATGCCGCTCAAGAGAGCCGGCATTCACCCCGATCCGGATCGAGCAGCCATTATCCCTGGCGGCCGCAATCACCTCTCGCACACGATCCGGCGAGCCGATATTGCCCGGATTGATCCGCAAACAGGCTGCGCCCGCCACCGCGGCCTCCACCCCGCGCTTATAATGAAAATGGATATCCGCCACCAAAGGCACAGGGCTTTCCTTGACGACCTGCGAAAACGCCGCTGTCGCCGCCTCGTCGGGGCAGGAAACCCGCACAATATCCGCACCCGCCTCGGCACAGGCCTGGATCTGCGCAACCGTAGCCGCCACATCGGCCGTGATGGTATTGGTCATGGTTTGCACGGTGATCGGCGCATCGCCTCCAACCGGCACATTCCCGACCATGATCTGGCGGCTCTTGCGGCGCGCTATATCGCGCCATGGGCGAACTGGATTATGGGTCATACCGGATTGGGACACTCTTCATAAAATTCGGATAAAATATCGGCTTTGTAAAAGGATCGGCCATCCTTGTAAAATACGGGGATTATTCGTTAACCAGAGATGCCGCCCGGGTCAGCTCCTCGGACACCGCTCGCATCTCGGCGGTCATGGTGCCCAGCGGCTCGAACCCTTCAAGGATATCTGCCGCTGCCAAAGACACATCCCGCGCCACGCCATTTGTGCCGCGCACCGGGCCAAAAACCTCGCCATCGACCATTAAAAACAGCCAATCGGCATTGCCGGCCCGCAAAGAGGCAAGCTCGGTCCGCTCCGGCAGGGTGTATTCCTCGCCTGCTTTGAGGATCTTCTCAAACAGCACAGAACCATCCGCCGCGCTCACCCTGACCCAGGCTTCTCTCTGGGCAAAGATACTGACCATTGGCTTGTGATCTGCCAGGCGCAGCTGCGGCGAACCAATCTCGACCGGCGCCACCTCCTCGGCCAGAACAGCCTCCTCGGCCACCACTTCGGGCACAACCGGCGAAGCAAAGCTGCTAAGCATCTGGTTATCGATCGCACCAATCGGGCCGTCGCGCGGGGTCACGACCGGCACACTTAACGCGCCATCGCTATAAAGCCGGTTCATATCCATCGCATCTTCGGTGATTCGGTCAAAAGCACTATCGGCGACAGCATCCGAAAATCCGGCGACTTCGACATTATCCAGCACCACCGGCGATTGCTCGATCGGGGCGATTTCGACCCGTTGGATATCCTTGAGCAAGGCCCAGCCGCCAAAGACCAGCCCCGCGATCAGCGCCACCAATACCAAAACCGGACCAAAAGCCGCCAGATTGACCGGACCACGGCCAGCCAGCTGATTGCCGAAAATCGGGTTGAAATCATTTACCGCCGAGGCACTGATTGCCGAAATCCGGGTTTTTTCCGCCCCCTCGCGATGGCGGCCCAGATCCGCATGCGCCCCCTTGAAATTGGA
>JALSHK010000049.1 GCA_026982275.1 Paracoccaceae bacterium
TGCTGGAACCCGCGATCATATCGCTGCAACAAGTGTTCAAAAACGTTCAGGTATTCGAGCCGGAGCTTTATAGCCGGATAAGCTCGGCGGGGTCGCTCTGCGTGCGGTTGATCCGAGGCTCCGAAACCTCGGTTTCCACCCATGCTTACGGGCTATCGGTCGATCTGAATATCGACGGGCAGCTTGATGTGCTGGGCGATAATCGCACCCAGCTCGGCCTGACCATTCTGGCCGAATTTTTCAACAAAGAAGGCTGGTATTGGGGCGCAGGATTTGGGAGAGAAGACAGCATGCATTTTCAGGTATCGCGCGAAAAAATCGAAACATGGCGGCGGCTAGGCCAAATCCCGGAAGGGATGTGAAGCCGTTAAAAGGCAATTTGCACATCCGGCAGCTTTAGCGATTTCACCAGCTCGCGCACCTCTTGGCGGGCCGCAATATTTGACAGGCTAAGGCTTAACCGGTTGGTTTTGCGCAGATCCAGCAGCGTTAGCCCGCTTAAAAAAAGCTCGCGAAAGATCACCCGCTCCGAAAACCCCGGCACGATCCGAAAGCCGATCCGCTTGGAAAGATCTTCCAGCGCCTTGCCGACCTTGCGCCGGTTCAGCGCCTGATTATGCGCCATCCGGTTGCGCAGCACCACCCAGTCCACCGGCTTCAGCCCTGCCTTGGCCCGCAATTGTCGCGCCTCCCATACCAGCTCGGAATAAACAGACGGCCCAAGCACCTTGCCGGTTTTGGCATCCATCCGCGCCAGCAGATCAAAATCCACCAGCGAATCATTCATCGGGGTAATCAGCGTATCCGCTACCGAATGCGCCATGCGGGCATAGCGGGTGTCCGAGCCCGGGCAATCGATCAGGATAAAATCACAGCTTTCATCCAGCGTTTCCAGCGCTTGGGCAAAGCGGGTTTCTTCCTCGGCCTGCGCCGCCTCGGTGCTATCCGCATCTGATAACCGCAGCGCAAATTGCCGAGGCATGGAAAGATCACTACCGTCACTGGCCGCTGTAGCGGCGCGATTTTCCAGATAGCGAAAAAAGCTCTGCTGGCGTAGATCAAGGTCGATGGCCCCAACGGCCTTTCCCGCCGCCATCAAGGCTGCGCACAGGTGCATGGCGGTGGTGGACTTGCCGGATCCACCCTTTTCATTTCCCAAAACGATTACATGCGCCACGTGCAAACTCCTTACTGAGGCGAGGTATACTATAAGCGCGGGAAAAGCTTAAGGAAAGCGGCGAAAATTAGGGTTAACCCTAAAAACTCGGCGACCTCCTCACCGCCGAAACAGCGACAGTATCGCCCATATTTTGTGTTGTAATACGCACTTTCATTGAATTCACCATACCCATATGGAAATGCGATGCACATCTGGTAAGGATCGCGGTTACTGTTGCAATGGAATTCAACCATTGATAGCGTACAGTCATCTAATCGAAGTCTTGATCAAGGCAATTGCATAACGAAACGGCATAAAAATGGTAAAATCTATCCTTATTTTTTCTGACGGAACCGGGCAGGTGGGGGGAATGAAGCCAGATCAACGCCTTTCAAATGTTTACAAAATCTATCGCGCGGCACGCCCGGGGCCTGATTCTCCTATCTCTCCAAATGATCAGGTTACTTTTTATGACCCGGGTTTGGGTTCGGATGAAGTTGGCGGCTGGTCGCTTAAGCGTGTTCAAAAACTGCTGGCCTCCGCGGTTGGAAGCGGAATAGACGAAAATATTATTGAGTGCTATGAGGCCATCATATCTCACTACCAAGAAGGCGATCGTATTTGCTTATTCGGGTTTAGCCGGGGCGCTTATACGGTCAGATGTGTTGCAAATGTTATGAACCTATGCGGCGTTCCAACAAAGATGCCAGACGGAAGCGCCATTCCAACCAAAGGCCCAAAATTGCGCAAGGTTGCTGAAGATGCCGTAAAATACGTTTATAATCACGGTGCAGGAAAGGACCGCCGCACGTATTTTCATGAACGAGAAACCAAGGCGCAGCGATTCCGCAATAAGTATCACTCAAATGGCGAAGGAATGGATGGGGAATCCCAAGGCAACGTTCAGCCGGAGTTTATTGGTGTTTTTGATACTGTTGCCGCGCTGGGGTCTCGTAAAGCGCAATGGCTGGCGGTCATTGCAGGGCTGACCTTGGGAGCGTTCACTGTCAGTGCCTTCGCCTTTGACTGGAGTTGGGGGGTAACGGCTCCGCTTTCGCTCATATTACTGATTATTTTACGCTGGCTTTATGTAACGGGCAAAAGCCAATGGAAGTATTTCCGTGAGGTGGCGGATGGGCCGATAGCATCGTGGCATTTTGCCTCTTGGAACCTGAAAAACTACGACAAATTCCTCGATAATATGGTCCGGTTTGCGCGCCACGCTATTTCGATCGACGAAAACAGAAAGAGCTTCCCCCGCGTGGGTTGGGGGCACAAGGAAGACGTGCTTAGAAATGCAGGGTTAAAGCCCGCATGGCTTAAACAGGTGTGGTTTTGTGGCAATCACTCCGATATTGGTGGCAGCTATTCAGAGCCAGAGTCACGTTTGTCTGATATCTCACTGCAGTGGATGGTTGAGGAGCTTAATGAAGCCATCCCTGATATCCAAATCAGAACAGAGCTGCTCGTCACCACGCCGAACCCGAACGGCCTTCAGCACGACGAAGTGGTAAGAACCCAAAATATGTGGCCTAAATTTGTGCCGGATTGGTTGCGTAAAAAGCTGACTTGGAGGTCCACCCGTCGAAAAACCCATGTAGACGCCGCCCTGCATCCATCAGTGTATGATCGTCTGGCCTTGGCAAGCGTGCCACATCTAAATGACATCCGGCCATACCGCCCTGAAAATCTGCGGCGCCATAGTAAAGCGGGTAAGTATTTTGATGCAGCCAAAAGCGCGGCACCAAAATAGTAACCTCAAAAGACTACCTATAAAAAAGCCGCCCCAAATGGAGCGGCTTTCTTTTTTTCGAAAAATCTTGGCTTAAAACCCGAGGCCTTCGTATTTTTTCTTGAACTTGGACACACGGCCGCCGGTATCCAGCAGGCGATGGCCGCCACCGGTCCATGCGGGGTGAACGGTCGGGTCGATATCCAGCACCAGCGTTTCGCCGGGCTTGCCATAGGTCGAAAAGGTTTTGTATTCGGTGCCATCGGTCATTTTAACCGTGATCTCGTGGTATTCGGGGTGGATGTCAGTTTTCATCGATTTATCCCTTCTCTTTCAGCGGCTTATAGTTGGTATCCTCGGCAATACGCGCAGATTTGCCACGACGCGCGCGAAGATAATAAAGCTTGGCGCGACGAACACGGCCACGGCGCACCACGGTGATGCTTTCGATATTTGGCGAGTGGAGCGGGAATACGCGCTCAACGCCTTCGCCAAAGGAGATTTTACGCACGGTAAATGCGCCAGCGATGCCGCTGCCGCCTTTGCGCGCGATGCAAACGCCTTCATAATTCTGCACACGAGAGCGGGTGCCTTCGGTCACTTTATAGCCAACGCGGATGGTGTCACCGGCCTTGAAATCCGGTATATCACTGCCAAGCGCAGCGATCTGCTCGGCTTCGAGCTGTTCAATGATATTCATCATGTTTCCTTTGCTCACCTTTTCGGTGAAGTTGCCTGCGTCCGAGAGCTCTCGGTCTTCCACCGAGTCCGCATAATGCGCTCGCCAGAGGTCGGGACGACATTTATATCTAGAACACCAGGCATATTTTCGAACCGCGAAACCGTATTGAGGGGAGAACCTCAAGGGCGAAGCGGCCAATATCCCGAGTGGCCCGCTGCCAAACCGGATAAACCACGCGAATCGCGCCGCTCCATCAAGTCCGACCCGCGCGATATACGTCGATTACCCGCTACATTCAAGCCCTGCCTGCATGCGCCCGGGTTTTACCCTTCGTCAGGGGTGACATTTTGCAGGTAATGGGCAACGATAGGCAAAACCGTTTTGGAGGTCTGTTGATGTCTGCCTACCCGCATATGCTTTCGCCGCTCGATCTGGGCCACACCACGCTGAAAAACCGCGTGCTGATGGGTTCCATGCACACCGGATTGGAGGAGGCCGGAGACTGGAACCGCGTGGCCGCCTTTTACGGCGCGCGGGCCAAGGGCGGCGCGGCTTTGATCGTAACGGGCGGCATGGCCCCCAATAAGGAGGGTGCGGTCATGCCCGGCGCGGCGGGGCTATTTAGCGAAGCCGATATCGCCAATCATGCCACGGTTACCGCGCGGGTGCATGCCGAGGGCGGCAAGATCGCCATGCAGATCCTGCATGCGGGGCGCTATGCCTATAGCCCGGATTGCGTGGCGCCTTCCGCCATCAAATCGCCGATTTCGATGTTCAAACCCAGGGCGCTGGACGAGGCGGGGATCGAAAAGCAGATCGCCGATATCGTCACCGCCGCCACGCGGGCGCAGCAGGCGGGCTATGACGGGGTGGAGGTGATGGGGTCCGAGGGCTATTTCCTGAACGAATTTCTGGTGACCCACACCAACAAGCGCGAGGATCGCTGGGGCGGCTCTTATGAAAACCGCATGCGCCTGCCGGTGGAGGTGGTGAAGCGGGTGCGCGCCGCTGTCGGGCCGGAATTTATCGTGATTTACCGGCTTTCGATGATTGATCTGATCCCGAATGGCTCGACATGGGAGGAGGTTGTGCAGCTGGCCAAAGCGATAGAGGCGGCGGGGGCGAGTATTATCAACACCGGCATTGGCTGGCACGAGGCGCGCATTCCCACCATCGCTACCTCGGTGCCCCGCGCGGCTTTTGCATGGGTGACCAAAAAGCTGATGGGCGAGGTGAAAATTCCGATCATCACCAGCAACCGGATAAATACGCCAGAGGTGGCCGAAGAGCTGCTGGCCGGGGGCAGCGCCGATATGGTTTCCATGGCGCGGCCCTTTTTGGCGGATCCCGATTTTGTGGCCAAGGCAGCGGCGGGCAAGGCCGCGCTGATCGCGCCCTGCATTGCGTGCAACCAAGCCTGCCTTGATCATACGTTTTCTATGAAAATGTCCACCTGCCTCGTAAACCCTCGCGCCTGTAACGAAACGGAACTGGTGCTGGAACCCACAAAAAAACCCAAAGCGATTGCCGTGGTCGGGGCGGGGCCTGCGGGGCTTTCCACCGCCATTGCCGCCGCCCAGCGCGGGCATGATGTCACCCTGTTTGATGCGGCTGACGAGATTGGCGGGCAGCTCAATCTGGCCAAGCAGGTGCCGGGCAAAGAGGAATTCAAGGGCTTCGTGGCATGGTTTGGCGCGATGCTGGAGGCGGTGGGCGTGCAGGTGCAGCTTGGCCAGCGGGTGCAGGCGGATGCTCTGGCTGGCTTTGACGAGGTGGTGATTGCCACCGGTGCCAAGCAGCGCGACCCCGAGATCAAGGGGCAAAACCTGCCCCATGTGCTGAGCTACGCCGAGGTGCTGCGCGGGGCCGAGCTGGGCGAGCGCGTGGCGGTGATCGGCGCGGGAGGCATCGGCTTTGATATTTGCGAATATCTGGTAACGGGGGAAAGCTCGACGCTGGATCTGGAAGCTTGGAAGGCCGAATGGGGGGTGGGGGATCCCGAGATTTCACGCGGGGGGCTTGCGCAGAACGGCCCACAGCCCGAGCCTCCCATTCGCGCGGTCACGCTGCTGCAACGAAAATCCAGCAAGCTCGGCAAGGGCTTGGGCAAAACCACCGGCTGGATCCACCGCGCGGCACTGCATAT
>JALSHK010000050.1 GCA_026982275.1 Paracoccaceae bacterium
AGCGCCCGCATTCCACCCATGGAATATTGACGCCCAATGAAGCTTATGAAAGAAAAACAGAACCCGTGAGATTGGCAGCCTGAATGAAACCATGATCCATCTTAAATTGGCTGCTGACTGGTCGAAATAGTAGGACCACCTCTGTGTCCTCCCTGCTTCCAAAATTACCAAACAAGGTGTCTACAAATCTAGGGGCTATTCAGGCTATTCAGAACGCTCCGCTCCCCCGCCACTGGTCGGCACGATGCGCGTGCCGACCAGTGGCTTCAATATTGCACAGAAGCCAACTCAATCATAAGACAAGAGGGCGGTTGCCAATATGCGGAATAAAAAATTTACAATCATAATGGGGGTGGATACGCTTTGCTCCGCACCCAATAAAGCCGAATCTGGAACCCGAGAATGAGCCAAGAACCTGCCTACAAGATTGCGCCATCGGTGGAGGATCCGCGGTTGACCCGTTTGGTCCCGGGCCTTGACCAGAATGGCGATATGCAGCGGATCAGCGTGGTAGAAGAGCGGCCTCTGACCATCTATCTGAATAAACAGGAAATCGTGACGGCGATGACCATCGGGGATCATCCTGAATATCTGGCCGTTGGCTATCTGCGCAATCAGGGCATGCTGCTGGCGCAAGACAAGATTACCGGCATTGATTATGATGACGAGGTGGAAGCGGTGATTGTGCGCACGGTGCGGCAGACCAATTACGAAGAAAAACTGAAGAAAAAGACCCGCACCTCGGGCTGTGCCGTGGGCACGGTATTTGGCGATATGATGGAGGGGCTGGAGGGGCTGACCCTGCCTCGGGCCGAGGCGCGCACCAGCTGGTTATACGCGCTGGCGCACCGCATTAATACCACGCCGAGCCTATATCTGGAAGCCGGGGCTATTCATGGTTCGGTGTTGTGTCGTCAGGCCTCGCCGCTGGTCTATATGGAGGATGTCGGGCGGCATAATGCAGTGGATAAAATCGCGGGATGGATGGTAATGGAAAACGAAACCGCTGCCGATAAAATCCTGTATACCACCGGCAGGCTGACCTCGGAAATGGTGATCAAAACCGCGCTGATGGGCATTCCTGTGCTGGCCTCGCGCTCGGGTTTCACCGCTTGGGGGGTCGAGATTGCAAAGCAGGTGGGGCTGACCCTGATCGGGCGTATGCGCGGACGGCGGTTTATCTGCCTGAGCGGCGAAGAGCGGCTGGTCCGGGATGCGGATCCGGCAGAAATCAAGACAAGCTCCGATTCAAAGGCGCGAAGCTGATGCGGATATTTGGCGTGACCGGCTGGAAGAACAGCGGCAAAACCACCTTGATGGAAGGGCTGGTTTCGGAGTTTTGCCGGCGCGGATTTTCCGTCTCTACCCTGAAGCATGCGCACCATAATGTGGATATAGACCAGCCCGGCAAGGATAGCTATCGCCACAGGGCGGCGGGCGCACAGGAGGTTCTTCTGGCTTCGGGCAATCGCTGGGCGCTCATGCACGAGCTTCGCGGGGCGCAGGAGCCGCCGCTGGCGGCGCTGCTGGCGCATCTGTCGCCGGTGGATCTGGTGTTGGTCGAGGGATACAAGCGCGAGGCCCATCCGAAAATCGAAGCCGCGGTTTCGCGCGGCAACCGCCCGTTGCTGGCGCAAAAGGACCCGCATATCGCCGCCGTAGCTGCCGGTTATGCGGTTGGGCAATTGACAGTGCCGGTGCTGGATATTCATGATATCCCCGCCATTGCCGATTTCATCGCCCGCCAGACCGGCCTTGAGCGATGAGCGGCATCGGTCAGGGGTTCTGGGAGGCGTGGCGGTTGATCTTCACGTTTGACCCGGCCCTATACGAGATCATTTTTTTATCGCTGCAGGTGACGGTCTCGGCCACGATTATCGCCTCGGTTATCGGCCTGCCGATGGGGGCGTGGCTGGCGGTAAACCGTTTTTTCGGGCGGCGCTATGTGATTGCGGTCCTGAATGCGCTGATGGGGCTGCCGCCGGTGGTGGTGGGGTTGTTTGTCTATATGGCGCTGTCGCGGGCGGGGCCTTTGGGGGGCTTTGGCCTGTTGTTTTCTCCCATGGCTATGATCATCGCGCAGGTGATTATCATTACCCCGCTGATTGCCTCGATCAGCCACCAAACCATCCGCGACCTTTGGGCAGAATACCATGATCTGCTGATCTCGATGAACGCCACGCGCTACCAGCGGATGCAGGCGCTGCTCCGGGATGGCAAGCGGGCGCTGCTGACGGCCACGCTGGCGGGCTTTGGCCGGGCCATTGGCGAGGTCGGCGCGATTATGATCGTGGGCGGCAATATCGAACACGCCACAAGGGTGCTGACCACGGCCATCGCATTGGAAACCGGCAAGGGCAATTTCGCCTTTGCCATGGGCTTGGGGCTGGTGCTGATTGTGCTGGCGGTAATCATCAATCTGGCTATCCATATCATCGGCAAAACCGAGCGGGCCAGCACATGGTGAGCCTTTTGCCCCTGCAGCTTTGCGGCGCCACGGCGCATATGCGCGGCAAAAAGTTGGTCGGGCCGGTGGATTATACCCTTGAGGGCACGGGGCTGACCATGGTGATCGGGCCAAATGGCGCGGGCAAAACCACGTTTTTGCGGCTGATGCATGGTTTGCAGCGCGTATCAGGGGGGGAGCTGCGCTGGGCGGTGTCTGCCATTCAGGCGCGCCAAAAACAGGCCTTTGTGTTTCAAACCCCGATTATGATGCGGCGCAAGGTGCTGGATAGCCTGGCCTTTCCCCTCCTCCTGCGGGGCATGGGCAAGGCCGAGGCGCGAAGCAAAGCCAGGCAATGCGCCCGGCGTTTTGGCCTGAAGGATTTGCTGGATAGCTGGGCGCCGATGCTTTCGGGCGGGGAAAAGCAGAGGCTGTCTTTGGCCCGCGCGCTGATCATCGAGCCGGAGGTTTTGTTTCTGGACGAGCCATGCGCCAATCTGGATGGCAGCGCCACCCGCGAGATCGAAGGGATATTGCAACGCGCAAAGCTGGCTGGCACACGGATCGTGATGGCCAGCCATGATATGGGGCAGGCGCGGCGGCTTGCGGATGAGGTGATTTTTTTCCACAAAGGCCGGGTGCATGAAAACGCGCGCGCCGGTGTGTTTTTTTCGGCACCCGTAACCCGAGAGGCACGCGCATTTATTAACGGAGAGATCGTCGAATGAAACGGATATGGACCTTTCTGATGGCGGCGATGCTGTCAGCTTCGCCATCTTATGCCGAGGTTTTGCGAATGGCGGTTACGACCTCGTTTTACAATTCCGGCCTGTCCGGAATTCTGCTGCCCGAAATCAAGAGCGATACCGGCCTTGAGGTCGAGCTGGTCGTGGTCGGCACCGGGCAGGCGCTGCGGCTGGGCGAGGCGGGGGATGTGGATGCGATCCTTGTTCATGCCCGGGCCGCCGAGGATGCATTTCTGGCAGCCGGCTTTGGCAGTCATCGGCGCGAGATCATGTATAATGATTTTGTATTTATCGGTCCGTCGGCAGACCCCGCAGGGATTGGCACGGCCGATAATGCGGTGCAGGCGCTACAGCGGATCGCGCAATCCAATGCGGTTTTTGTCAGCCGGGGCGATGATAGCGGCACCCATAAAAAGGAAATGTCGCTCTGGATGGCGGCGGGGGTTGCGCCCTCCGGGGCATGGTATCGCGCGGTTGGCGCGGGCATGGGGGCGGCGCTGAATGTGGCCAGTGGCATGAATGCCTATGTGCTTTCGGATCGCGCCAGCTGGCTGAATTTTGGCAATAAGGGCGGGCTTGCGCTGCTCTATGCCGGCGATCCGGCGCTGTTTAATCAATATGCCTTTATTCCTGTGAACCCAGGGCGCTGGCCCCATGTGCGCTATGATCTGGCGATGCGGCTAGAGGCGTGGCTGACCAGCGAAAAGGCCGAAGCGCTGATCAATGCCTATAGCCTGAATGGCGAAAATCTGTTTACTTTCAACGCGGTTCGCTAATTTCTTTTCACGGGTCCGAAGGCTTGCCAAGGCGGTTTTCAGGCGGGTTGACATCGGGCGTTTTACACAATACATCATTCAACATATTGCTTGATTGAAAATCACGCCAACCGAATGAGGGCCAATACAATGACCGACATGCTATTATCCAACGAGGGGGCTATCCGGCTTGCGATCTTCCTCGGCATCCTGATTGCCATGGCGATATGGGAGGTTGCCGCCCCCCGCCGCCGCATCGAAATTCCGCGCGTTATCCGCTGGAGCAACAATCTCGGCGTGGTGGTGATCGATACCATCCTTGTGCGGCTGACCTTTCCGGTGGTGGCAGTCGGGCTGGCGCTGGCGGCGCAAGAGGGAGGCTGGGGGATGTTTAACATGATCGAGACCCCGATATGGCTGGCGATTATCGTCTCCATTGTGGTGCTGGATTTCGCGATCTATCTGCAGCATGTGCTGTTTCATGCCGTGCCGGCCCTGTGGCGGCTGCACCGGATGCATCATGCCGATCAGGCGATCGATGTCACCACCGGCTTGCGGTTTCACCCGCTCGAGATCGTCCTGTCCATGGTTATAAAGCTGGCTGTCGTTGCTGCGCTCGGCCCGCCCGCCGTGGCTGTTTTGATATTCGAGATACTGCTGAATGCAACGGCGATGTTCAACCATTCCAACATCCGCTTGCCCAAAGGGGTGGACCGTGTGCTGCGCCTGTTTGTGGTCACGCCTGATATGCACCGCGTGCACCATTCGATCGACCCGAAGGAAACCGACAGCAATTACGGCTTCAATCTGCCATGGTGGGACCGCCTGCTGGGCACCTATATCGCCCAGCCATCCAAGGGCCATGACGATATGACCATCGGCTTTGAACAATTCCGCCGCGTGCGAGAGCAATGGCTGGATAAAATGCTGACCCAGCCGTTTCGCGGCCCCGCCAGCGGGCCGGACCCGCGGGACCGGAAGGATGCGGAAGATGAATAAAGCGTTTTTCCTGCGCCTGTTGGTGCTGGCACTGGTGGCGGGGGCCATTGCCCTCGCAGCCTTGAACCGGGACAAGCTGAACCCCGAGGCGCTCGATGCGTGGCTGTCCGGCTTCGGCCTCTGGGCACCGGTGATCTATGTGGGGCTTTATGCGCTCGGGACTGTGGTTTTTGCTCCCGGCTCGCTATTCGCGCTGGCGGGCGGCGCGATGTTCGGGCCGGTGCCGGGCACGTTCCTGAACCTTCTGGGCGCCACAATCGGGGCCAGTATCGCCTTTCTGATCGCGCGATATCTGGCCGGTGACCGGGTGGCGCAAAAAGCTGGCGGAAGCGTGAAGCGCATGATCACCGGCGTTGAAAACGAAGGCTGGCGCTTTGTTGCCTTTGTGCGCCTTGTGCCGGTATTTCCTTTTAATTTCAGCAATTACGCCTTTGGTTTGACCCGTATACCCTTTATCTCCTATGCGCTGGCATCCTTCATCTCCATGGCCCCGGGCGCGCTGGCCTATACATGGCTTGGCTATGCCGGCCGCGAGGCATTGGGCGGTAACGGCGCCGCCATCCGCTATGGCTTGCTGGCGATTGGTTTGCTGGCGGCGATCGCCTATGTGCCGCGGGTTATCAAGCGGATGCGTCGTTCTGGATCAGGGCTTGATTCGTTGCGACAAAGCTAAAAGCGGCGCAATTCGATACCGGCGGCTTGTAGTGCGGCGCGCACGGACCGGGCTGTTGCGAGGGCGGTTTTGCCATCGCCAT
>JALSHK010000051.1 GCA_026982275.1 Paracoccaceae bacterium
GCATCCTCGAGCGCTCGGGCCTGCGCGAAGGTGAGGAATACGAGGTGCAGAGCCATTATCGCAACGATGAGGGCGACGGCTTCAAACCCGATGTTGTGGTCAATCTGCCCGGCGGGCGGCGGCTGGTGGTGGATAGCAAGGTATCGCTCGTGGCCTATGAGCGCGCGGTGAATGCCGAAAGCGAGGCCACGCGCACGGCCAATATGAAGCTGCATGTAGGGTCCGTAAAAACCCATATCGACAGCCTGAGCGCCAAGAAATACCACGAGCTGGACGATGGCTCGGTGGATTATGTGATCCTGTTTATGCCGATTGAAAGCGCCTTTTCAGAGGCCGTGCAAGCCAGCCCCGACCTTGCGCTTTATGCCTCGGAGCGCAATATCGTCATCGCCTCTCCCACGAACCTGATGGTAGCACTGAAAACGGTGGATAACCTGTGGTCGATTGACCGTCGTAACAAGAATGCGCTGGAAATCGCGAGGCGGGCCGGGTTGCTCTATGATAAATTCGTCGGCTTCACGCAGGATATGGAGAAGGTCGGCGAGCGCCTTACCCAAGCGCAATCCAGCCACGCGGCGGCGATCAACAAGCTCTCACAGGGCAGCGGCAATCTTGTCGGGCAGGTGGAGACGCTGAAGGTGCTGGGCGCCAAGGCGGCGAAACAGATTTCAATGGACCATGATGAGGCCCCTTCAGTGCCGCCTCCGAACGACCGGAAAGGCGGCTGATTGATAATCTCTGGTTTCCTGAATGCCTTCCCGGTTCATATTATACTGCCTTTCAAGCCCTATCATTTTCGCGCCGGGAGGGCTGGTTACATGAAGCCACAAAGCTTGAAATTTCCGCCATGTAACAGTGCGGGTTTCCCCGTGCCGCAAATCATGACCTGCGCCCCGGTTAATGCCGGAAGCTCTGGCTATAGACTGATCGGATATCTGGCCCTATTATTGGCAGGCATATCCACCCCATAGAGGGATTGATAACCGGCATTTCCGGCCTGAGCAAAAAGGAATCCATCCTATGAAAATGACCACCGAGGAAGCTTTTGTAAAAGTATTGCAAATGCATGGAATTGACAGCGCTTTTGGTATTATCGGCTCGGCATTCATGCCGGTTTCGGATCTGTTTCCCAAGGCCGGCATCACATTCTGGGATTGCGCGCATGAATATACCGCCGGCATGATGGCTGACGGATTCACCCGCGCTTCGGGCAAGATGAGCCTTGCGATTGCGCAAAACGGCCCGGGCATTGCCAATCTCGTCACCCCTGTCAAAACCGCCTATTGGAACCACACACCCATGCTGCTGGTCACCCCGCAAGCGGCGAATAAAACCATAGGCCAAGGCGGCTTTCAGGAGGTCGAGCAAATGCGGATGTTTGCCGATTGTGTGGCCTATCAGGAAGAGGTGCGCGACCCTTCGCGCATGGCCGAGGTTTTGAACCGCGTGATCGCCAAAGCCAAGCGCCTGAGCGCCCCCGCGCAGATCAATATCCCGCGGGATTTCTGGACGCAGGTGATCGATATCGACCTGCCCGCGATTGTCGAATTCGAGCGGCCCGCAGGCGGTGCAGGCGCAATTGCCGAGGCGGCCAGGCTGCTCTCGGAAGCGAGATTTCCGGTAATCCTGAACGGGGCAGGTGTAGTGATTGGCGGCGCGATTGAAGCCAGCAAAGCGCTGGCCGAGCGGCTCGATGCGCCGGTTTGCTGCGGCTATCAGCATAATGACGCCTTTCCCGGCAGCCACCCGCTTTTTGCCGGCCCGCTGGGCTATAATGGTTCGCGCGCGGCGATGGAACTGATCGCCAAAGCCGATGTGGTGCTGGCGCTGGGCACGCGGCTCAATCCGTTTTCCACCCTGCCGGGCTATGGCATGGATTACTGGCCAACGGGAGCCAAAATCATTCAGGTCGATATCAACCCGGACCGGATCGGGCTTACGAAGCCGGTGAGCGTTGGCATTGTCGGTGATGCCGCGCAGGTGGCCCGAAGCCTGCTTGGCCAGCTTTCCGGCAGCGCGGGAAATGCCGGGCGCGAAGATCGCAAGGCGCTGATCGCACATACAAAATCCGCATGGGCGCAGGCGCTCACCTCGATGGATCACGAGGAAGATACCGACGAGGGCATTGACTGGAACGAGCGCGCCCGCGCGGCGAGGCCCGATGCGCTTTCGCCGCGCCAGACATGGCGCGCGATCCAGAAAACCCTGCCCGAAGATGCGATTATCAGCTCGGATATTGGCAATGTTTGCGCCATAGGCAATGCATATCCGACCTTCGAGCAAGGCCGGAAATACCTCGCGCCGGGTCTGTTCGGGCCATGTGGCTATTCGCTGCCGGCCATCATTGGTGCCAAGATCGGCCAGCCCGATATGCCGGTGGTCGGCTTTGCCGGTGACGGGGCTTTTGGCATATCGATGAATGAAATGACCGCTTGTGGCCGCGCGGATTGGCCCGCCATCACCATGGTAATTTTCCGCAATTACCAATGGGGGGCCGAAAAGCGCAATACCACACTTTGGTATGAGGATAATTTTGTCGGCACCGAGCTGGATTATAATGTGTCTTATGCCGGTATTGCCAAAGCCTGCGGCGTGAATGGCGTGGTGGCCACCAGCATGCAAGGGTTGAGCGAAGCGCTGGATCTGGCGGTAAAGGCGCAGATGGATGATGGCAAAACCACCTTTATCGAGGTGATCTTAAATCAGGAAATGGGTGAGCCTTTCCGGCGCGATGCAATGACCAGGCCGGTGCAGGTGGCGGGTATTGATGCCGCTGATATGCAGCCGCAAAAGGGCTGATAATATGGCGGATGCTCCGATACTGGTGCTGAATGCCGGCTCCTCGAGCCTGAAATTCGGCCTCTATGACCGGATCTCCGCTGCCGGGCTTGCCCATGGCCAGATCTCCCGGATCGGGGCGCAAGCGCGGCTGCATTTTGGCGCAACAGAATCCGACATAAGCGCCAAAGATCATAGCGCGGCCCTAAGGGCGGCGCTGGCCCGGCTGGGCGAGGTTTCAGGGCCGCCATCTTTGGTCGGGCATCGGGTGGTGCATGGCGGCGAGATGCAGGCTCCGGCCCTCGTTACCCCGGATATCCATGCGCAAATTTCTGCGGCCAGCCCCATGGCCCCGCTGCATAACCCGCCTGCGCTTACGGTGATCGACACCATGCAGGCGCTTGATCCCGGCCTGCCGCAAATCGCGGTGTTTGATACCGCCTTTCATGCCGGTAATCCTGCCGAAGCCACCACCTTTGCCCTGCCCGAACCTTTGCGGCAAAAGGGCCTGCGCCGATACGGGTTTCATGGTCTCAGCTACGCCTCTATCCTTCGCCGTTTCACAGATATTGCCAGCCAGCCTTTGCCCAATCGCCTGTTGGTGTTTCATCTCGGGGCCGGCTCCAGCCTTGCGGCTATTCTCAATGGCAGGGGCGTGGCGACCACTATGGGCTTTTCGCCGCTGGACGGGCTGACCATGGGGACCCGTGCGGGCAGCCTTGATCCCGGCCTGCTGCTCTATCTGCTGAAAAAAGAGAGGATGCAGCTGGACGAGCTGGAGCATTTGCTCAATCATGAAAGCGGGCTGAAGGCGCTGGCGGGCGACGGTGATATGGAATCGCTGCTCCGGCGCGACGATAGCGCAGCGAAATTTGCGGTTTCGCATTATGTATATTGGGCTGCACGCCATGCGGGCAGCATGATTGCAGCGATGCAGGGGCTGGATGGCATCGTCTTTACCGGCGGCATCGGCGAGAACGCAAAAGCCATCCGCTCACGCATTCTTGAACGCCTGCGCTGGACCCGGATAAGGCCCGAACGGCAGGTTTGGGTGATTCCCTGTGATGAAGAAGGCGAAATTGTCCAAGCGGTCAAAGGTTTTGCGCCGCTTCCGGCCAAACTGGACCCATCGCTGCGCTAAAGTGGCCGTATGCTGTTGCAAATCAAACTGGTTAAGGTAGTCTGTATCGGGTGCGACAACTTGTTGAAACGAGTTGGGTGCCGATCTGTCACAGCCGTGACATAAAATAATGATAAAGCTTTGCGGCCAGTATGGCACAGGGCGCGGGTTCGGGATTATCGAACCTGTATGCAACATCTCCGGGAGAGACTTAAATATGACAAAACATACAACCGGCGTTAACCGCCGTTCATTTCTGAAAACCGGCGCAGCGGTATTGGCCGCTCCGGCTCTGGTTTCGACCAAAGCTCTGGCAAGCTCCGGCGAGGTTAATGTGCTGATGTGGTCGGACTATCTGCCCGACGATTATCTGGCCGCTTTCACCGCCGAAACCGGCATCAAGGTAAACTATACCGGCATTGGCTCCAACGAGGAAATCATCAACAAGATGAAAGCGTCCAATGGTGCCGGCGCCGATATCATCTCGCCCACCAATAACCGCTCCTTGCAATGGGGCCCGCTGGAGCTGCTTCAGCCGTTTGATATGAGCCGTGTAAATATCGACGCGGTAAACCCTGCCATGTCGGCCATTGGCCCGGATGCATGGGATTTCGGCGGCAATGGTTCCACATGGATCCCGCATATCTGGGGCACCGAGGGCATGGCCTGGCGCACCGATCTGTTCATCCCGAAATCTGCGGATGGTGTGCCAAGCTATGGCGAGATCTGGTCAGAGGAAAATGCCGGCAAAACCATGATCCGCGCGCATTCCGGTATGCTTTGCGCCGGTCTCTATATGGAGACCATCGGCGAGCTTGAAGCGGGCGACATGTGGGCCGCTTATGGTTCCGAAGAGAAAATGCGCGAAGTCTGGGGCAAGGTCACCGATTGGTGTATTGCTCGCAAAGGCAATCTCAAGCTGATCTGGAACGATGCCGACAGCCAGAAAAACGGCCTGCTCAATGGCGGTGTTATTGTGGGTCAAACATGGGATGGCCCGCCTTTGGCGCTTAAATCCGCCGGTGATCCGGTTACCTACCAGGCGCCGGCCGAGGGTGCGATGGCCTGGGTTGACGGCATGTCTATCCCTGTGGGCGCTGAAAACATGGACGAGATCTATGCTTTCATCGATTTCGCCTACAAGCCTGAAAATGCCGGCCCTGCGATTGACAAGCACGGCTATAACTCTCCGGTTCTTGGCGCTGACGGTTTCACCGGCGACAACTACAAGAAAAACTTCGCCGAAGCCTATCCCGGCTCTGCGCTGGCCAACCTGAACCCGTGGCCCGCAGAAGCGCCATGGTATGCGGATGTGCGCACCGAGTTCGTGAACCGCTTCCAAAGCGCGTAACCAGCCTGGCAAGATTGTTTCCGGCGGCGCGGGTCGCCGGAAGCCCATAAAGCGGGCGCAAAGCCCCAGAAAAATCCACAACGGGGTAAACTACATGAGTTCTGGCGTTGACGTCACTCTGGACAATGTCTGGATCAAATTTGGTGACTTTGTTGCCGTTCGCGAAGCCAACGTAAATATCAATGGCGGCGATTTCTTCTCCTTCCTCGGGCCTTCGGGCTGTGGCAAAACCACCATTCTGCGGGCGGTCTCCGGGTTTTTGAACCCGTCTGAAGGCCGCGTTTTGATCGGTGGCAAGGATATGGCCGGCATCGGCCCCAACAAGCGCCCCACGGCGCTGATCTTTCAAAACCTTGCGCTGTTTCCGCTGATGAAGGTGTGGGAAAATATCACCTTTTCGATGGAGGTGCGCGGGGCGAGCGCGGGCGAGCGCCGCAAGCGCGC
>JALSHK010000052.1 GCA_026982275.1 Paracoccaceae bacterium
ATACATCAGATCCACCAGCTCTTTGGTGGTGGTGCTGTCCAGATTGGCGGTTGGCTCGTCGGCCAGCACAATGCGCGGCCGCCCCACCAAGGCGCGCGCAATCGCCACCCTTTGCTGCTGCCCGCCTGACATCGCCGAGGGGCGGCGAGCCTCCATGCCCTTCAGGCCTACCTCGGCCAAGGCGGCATCGGCGCGGCGGCGGCGCTCATCGGCCGGCACCCGCGCAAGGCGCAGCACAAATTCCACATTCTCCCGCGCGCTCAGCACCGGCACCAGATTATAGGCCTGAAAGATGAACCCCACCTTCTCCAGCCGCAAATCCGAAAGCGCGCCGCTGCTGAGGCCGCTCAGGTTTTGCCCGTCCACAATCACCTCGCCCGAGGTCGGATGATCCAGCGCGCCGACCATATTGAGCAAGGTGGTTTTGCCCGAGCCGGAAGGGCCGGCCAGCGTGGCGAAATCCCCCTCCATGATATCCAGATCAATGCCGCGCAGCGCATGCACCGCCAGCTCGCCCTTGCCAAATACCTTGGTAATGCCCTTGCAGCTTACAATCGCTTTCATCGTGTTTCCTTCATGTTGCTTGCCGCATGGCCTCAACCGGGCTGATCTTTTGCGCCCGATAAGCCGGCCATAGCGCCACCAGCACGCCAAGCGCCCAAATGGCCAGCGGAAAGATAATATAATCCGTCGGGTTGATTTCCAGATAAAGCGTATCGCCGGCCTTGAAGGCCTCCAGCGCTTTGCCAAAAGCGCTAAGATCAATGCCGTCTGACAGGCCCCAGACCGTGGCCGCCCCCGCGATCATGCCGACCAGCACCCCCAGCCCGATCAGCAAGATCGACTCCAGCGTGACCAGCCACAGCACATGGCGCGATTTGAAGCCAAGCGCGCGCAGCAGGCCGAATTCGTGGATCCGCTCGAACACCGCCATCAGCTGGGTATTGATCACCCCGATCGAGATCATCACCATCATCACCGCCATCCAGATGAAGGTCACCCCGCCCATGGTGGCATCCATCGCCCCCATGATCAGCGATATCTTGCGCCATTCCCGCACATCAAGGCCGGGCGCCGCCGCGCGCAAACGCTCCACCACCCCCGAGAGCGCCGCATCTTCGGGCACCTCGAAAGCGATCTCCGAGAGGCTATCCCCCAGCCCCAGCATCTCCTGCATCGGGCTGCGGGCGGTGAAAATATAGGTATCCTCAAAGGCGGTATCGGCGTCATAAATCCCGACCACATCAAAGCTGCGCTCCTCCAGCCAGCCATCCTCGGCGGTGACCATCAGAATCACCCTTCGCCCAAGCGCGGTTTTCAGCCGTTTGGCGAGGTTCAGGCCGATCACCGCGCTATCATCCTCCAGCCCGCTCAGATAGCGCCCCTCCACGATCTTCGAAGGGATGGAAGAAATCCGCCGTTCGGCTTCGGGGTCCACCCCGACAAGGCTGACGGGCAGGGTTTTATATTCCGATTGCACCACGCCGGGCAGCGCCAGCCGCATCACCCAGTTGGAGATATCCGCGTGGCCGAGCGCCGCAACCAGCGCCGCATCGGGTGGCGGCATCAGGTTGGAGATATTGGGATCATCCATATAGCCCTCGGCATGGATCTGCCCCTGCGCGATCAGCAATCGCAAGGTGGCATCGCGCGAGCTTTGCGCCCAGGCAGAGATAAAGCTCGCCACCGCGAGGATCGACCATAGCCCGACCGAAACCACAAATAGCGTAATGATTGTGCGGCGCGGGTTGCGCCACAGGTTGCGCCATGCCAGCGGGGCCAGAAGCTTCAAGGTTTCCATCATGCCGCTCCCATCGCGCTCACCGGCTCCAGCCCGAGAATGCGCCGATAGGGGATCAGCCCCAGCACAATGATCGAGCCGACAATAATCCCCGGCCCGATTATGGCGGAAAACAAGCTCAGATCCGGATAAACCCGCCCCGATATCCCCCATTGCCCCAGCACATCTTCCATGCCCGGAAAGGAAATGCCGATGCTTTCGACCCAAAGCGTAATCCCCGCGCCCAGCGCAATGCCAATGCCCGCGCCCAGCAGCGACAGAAATATCAGCTCCAGCCAGACCATCGCGCCGATTTGCGCCGGCCGCATACCAATCGCCATCAGCCCGCCAAATTCGCGGGTGCGCTCCAGCACCGACATATAAAGCGTGTTCAGCAGGATAAACACCACCACCACGATCATAATGCCATACATCAGCATGGCGGTGGAAAGATCCAGCGTGATCATCTGGCGCACCTCGGGCTGCAAATCATCCCAGCGCAAATATACCGCGCCCTCGGCCCCGGCCAGCGCCTGCAATGCCGGCGCGGCGCGGATCACGCCGTTAAAATCAGGGCCGCGCAGCGCGATCACATTCACATTATCGCCCATATTATAGGTTTCCTGAAACCGCGCCAGCGGCATCTGGGTGATCAGGCGATCCACCGCATTCACCCCCGTGCTGAATATCCCCACCAATTCAAGCACATCCGCAGCCACCGCGCCATCATTGCCGGTGCCAAGCATGGTCACGCTATCCCCCAGCGCCAGCCCCAGATTGCGCACCAGCCCCGCGCCCATCACGATCGCGGCGCTATCTTCGGGCTGCAAATACCGCCCCTCGGAAATGGTGGAATAAAGCTTGCTGACCTCGCGTTCGCGCACAGGATCCACCCCGACCACGGCCGCGCCAAAGCTGGTATCGCCATTGGCCAATATCGCAAACGAACTGGCGCGCGGCGCGGTGGCGCTTATGCCATCAATCCGGTCCGCCGCCAGCAGATCCGGCCAGCCTTCCAGCATCTTTGAAATATCGGGATCATCCTTATAGCCCACAGGCTGGAACTGGCCAAAACCGTCAAACAATCCCAGCGCGCCGATTTTAATGGTGTCATAGACGCCAAACTGGAACGAGAGCATAAACACCAGCAAAAGCGACGAAAACGCCAGCCCGATCAGGCTGAGAACCGAGCGCACCGGCTGCCGCCAGATATTGCGCCATGCAAGGGAAGCCAGCATCAATTACCTCGGGTTTTGCAGGTTGGAGCGGGTGAAAAGGTAATCCGGCAGATCAATATCGAATTCAGCAGATCTGGTCACGATCCGCGTCCATTGATTGGGGGTGGCGAGGCTGCTCATGGTGATCTCGGCCGGATAGGCCCGCCCGCCGATATTGCGCACCTTGCCGGTTTTCATCTCGCGCACCAGCTGGCCGGTCTGATCAAAAAACTGTTGCGACAATAGCACATAATCATCGCGCACCGTCACAATCTGCTTGCCCCAGACAATCGGCTTGCCGCGCTTGGGAATGGCCTCGATCACATAGATATTTCGCCCCCCCGCGCGGCGGGTTTCCAGCAGGGTGAGATCATAATCATTCACCAGCGCCTCGGTTTTGTTCAGGTCGTTATAGCTGAAATCAGACCCCATCCAGCTTTGCTGCATCGCCGAAGCCGGCAGCTGGATCACCTGATTGAGCCGCGGGTTAAACACATAGGTCCGCCGCCCGGCTTGCAAGGTGGCATTGCCGGCATCGCGCGCGGGGGCGGTAAAGCGCACCAAGGCGGTATCGCGCCCCCTGGTCCAGCTTTCCAGCGTCAGGCGGCGGGTGCCCGATGCGCCGCGAATGGTCATCTCCATCACCGCGTGGGAGGTATCCGCGCGCCAGTTATCAAAAGCCGCGCGCAAAATCGCTTGCGGATCCTGCGCCAGTGCCGCGCGGGGCAAAACCAGCAGCGCCGCGCTGGCGGCTATCAAATGACGACGGGTAATTTCGGGCATATCCGGCTCCTGACTTGCAACAAAGGGCAAGGGTGGGTAAGATGTTTTGGACCACTCGGTCCAGTCAAATCTAATCAGCCCGCAAAGCCCTGTCAAGCCCATGGATGCCCACCCCTCAACCAAGATGAAACCCGAGCGCCGCGCCGCGCTCTTTGCCGCCGCCACCCGCGAATTCACCGAGCATGGTTTCGAGCAGGCCTCGCTCAACCGGATCATCAGCGGCGTGGGCATGAGCAAAAGCTCGTTTTACCATTATTTCGCCAATAAAACCGAGCTGTTCGAGCAAATCCTGCACCAAACGCTGGCCCCTTTTGCTGCGCTATTGCAGGGGTTTAGCCCCGAATCCCTCAGCCGTGACGATTTCTGGCCGGCTATTTTGCGCACCGCCCAAAGCTCCAGCGCGCTCTTTGCCGGCCATCCCGAGGTTTTTGCGGTTGGCCGGATGTTTCACCGCAATCTGCCCGAGCCAAACGGCATTTGCGCCGGTATGATGGATGTGCCCATGGCGCTGGTCACGCGCCTGCTCGAGCACGGCAAAGTGATTGGCACCATCCGCAATGATCTGCCAACCTCGCTATTGCTGGAAAGCGCGATCGCCCTTGGCATGGCGGTGGATCGCTGGGCAATCGAGCATATCGAAACCTATACAAAAGCCGAATTTGACGGCTTCCATAAGCAGATTATCGACATGTTTATCCGCATGTTGGCACCGGAGGGCTGAATGGGCTTTTATGAAAAAAACATCCTGCCGTTTTTGATAGACAAGGCCTGCGGCATCGGCCCGATCATGGCGCAGCGGCAAAAAGTCGTGCCGCAAGCCAGCGGCGAGGTGCTGGAGATCGGCATCGGCTCGGGGCTGAACCTGCCCTATTACGATAGCGCCAGGGTCAGCAAAGTCTGGGGCTTGGAGCCATCACCCGAAATGCGCGCCAAGGCGGCAAAAATCGCGGCCAAAGCTGCGGTGCCGGTCAGCTTTCTGGATCTGCCGGGCGAGGAAATTCCGCTGGAGGATAGTTCGGTCGATACCGTGCTGGTCACCTATACCCTTTGCACCATCCCCGAGGTTACCGCCGCGCTTTCCCGGATGCGCCGCGTGCTGCGCCCCGCGGGCAAGCTGATATTTTGCGAGCATGGCCAGGCCCCCGATGCCAGCGTGCGCCGCTGGCAGGACCGGATAAATCCGATCTGGGGCAAATTTTCCGGCGGCTGCCATCTGAACCGGCCAATAGATGCGCTGATCAAGCAGGCCGGATTTGAAATCGAAGCGCTGGATACCGGCTATATCGCCAGCCCGAAATTTGCCGGCTATAATTACTGGGGCACGGCCAGGCTGGATAGCTAGCCGCATTTGAGTTGAAACCGGCCCGCGCCTGTGGCACTCCGGTTTTATGCAAAAAACCCGCGCGATCATGATTCAAGGCACCGGCTCCAATGTGGGAAAATCCCTGCTGGTGGCGGGCTTGTGCCGTGCCTTTATGCGGCGCGGCCTCTGCGTGCGCCCGTTCAAGCCACAAAACATGTCCAACAATGCCGCCGTGGCCGAGGGGGGGGAGATCGGCCGCGCGCAGGCGCTTCAGGCGCTGGCTTGCGGGGTGGAGCCGCATGTGGATATGAATCCGGTCCTGCTGAAGCCCGAAAGCGAAACCGGCGCGCAGGTGGTGGTGCAGGGGCAGCGCTTTACCACCGTCAAGGCCGGAGATTACGCCGCGCTGAAGCCAGAGCTGCTGCCCAAGGTTTTGCAAAGCTACAATCGCCTGAAAGCCGGGGCCGATCTGGTGATCGTCGAGGGGGCCGGCTCGCCCGCCGAGGTGAATTTGCGCGAGGGTGACATCGCCAATATGGGCTTTGCCGAGGCGGCGGATATCCCCGTGCTGCTGGTGGGAGATATTGATCGCGGCGGGGTGATTGCCC
>JALSHK010000053.1 GCA_026982275.1 Paracoccaceae bacterium
AATCCCCTCCTCCTCCATCAAGCGGCTGACAAAATCAAAGTCGCTTTCGCGATATTGCACCAGATATTCGCGCTTCTGGAAAGTGGAGGATGTTTTATCCTCGATATCGGAAAAGCCGCGCGCGGAGAATATGTCCTTGATCACCTCCAGCGCCGATTTTTCCTGAAAGATCTTGCAATCCGCATGCAGGGTTAAAAACCAGAGCCAGGGCCGCACTTCGGCGCGGTAAAGCGCCTGCCCGCCAAAACGCCCCTCATAGGTGCAGCTGACGCAATGCCCGTGCCAATAGCGCGTATTGCCGTCTTCGCCATCCAGCTCCAGCGACAATCGCTGCCCGACCACATCTTTCAGCTTCAAATCGTGATCCGGCGATAGAAACTGGATATCGGTTTCGGTCAGCGCCGACATTTTTTCGGTAATATCCGCGCGCAGCAATATCATTTTTTTAGGCCCCAGCGGCCCCTTTAATCGCAGCTGCCTGTTTTCCAGCACTACATCAGCAGGCATAATATCCTCCTTCCAATATATCCATGCGCCCTAAAATCATTTGCGCTTCTCGATAATATGGTCTTCTCTTTTTAACCGGCCAATAATGCCGGGATGAATGGCCCATAGAGAGTTTAATATCACACCCTCATCAAGGTCTCGCATTAAATCAAACGTCGTATCATAATAGTGGCAAATCACCGGCGTCGGGAAATATTCTTCAGCCGATAGCATAGCGGACAGATATTCTTCGCCCTTGATCAGCCAATGGCCCTCGCCATCGCTGATTAAAATGATCTGTGCTTCGGGTTCTTTTTGTGGGTCTGACATCACAAATCCCCCAGCAGGGCGGCAAGATCCGCGTCCATTTCATCGTCGTCATCGTCATCGTCATCATCCCCGAAGCCGGCGAGCAAATCATCCAGATCATCCAGGTCATCCCCGTCATCTGCATCAAGATCCAGATCCATGTCCAGTTCGTCATCTGTATCAATATCCAGATCCATGTCCAGATCCAGATCATCATCCATATCCAACCCGAGATCATCCCCGGCATCAGCGCCGCCCGCCGGCGCGGCTGTTGCCGTTGGCTTTTCAGGCTTGATCTTGCTGGAAATCCCGACACCGGTGCGGGCTTGCAGCTTGCCGCTTTTCATTTCCCTGGCGGCATCCCCCGCCCATATTCCCAGCAGCTCGCCCCCGCCCACCGCCTGGAACGAGCCAAGCTTGACCATATTTTGCCCCTGCACCGAAATCACCGGCATAAAGCCGCGCGCAATCACATCCGCCGCCCCGGAAACACTCAGCAAGCGCTCGGTGCAGG
This sequence comes from Paracoccaceae bacterium, assembly GCA_026982275.1. GTDB lineage: Bacteria > Pseudomonadota > Alphaproteobacteria > Rhodobacterales > Rhodobacteraceae > UBA3077. The sequence continues at coordinate 1,310 of JALSHK010000053.1, forward strand.
GCAACGCCACCTGATCGCCATATGGATCGGTCATATAATGAAACGGCATATCATTGAGCGACATGATCGAGCCAAGGCTCATATCCCCGCCTTGCTGCGCCTTGGTTTCGGCCAGAAGCACCGCCACCAACAGCGCCGGATTGGCCATCAGCAAGCTGCGCATGCCCTCCTTGAGATTGAATTCCTCATAGTCAAACCGGTCCAGCGGCTCGGTTTTTTTGCCATAAGGCATGCGCAGCATAAAGCGCGGGCTGGCCAGGCCAAGGTATTTCGCCTCCGGCATTTCGGCCAATGCATCCCATGTGTCTTTCACCAGCTTATGGCGGTCCTCGATTTTGGTGGCCATAAATCCGGTGCTGATCGCGCTGATAAAGGGCGCATCCATATGCGCCGATATCCGCGCCATTCGCGCCAAAAGCTCGGCATGGGTCGGGGTTTCTTCCCATGTATATAGCCCGACCACCGCCGAGATCGGCCCTGCGCTATCATCCTGTCGCGGCTTTTCCACCAGCATGTCAAAAAGGCCGCTCTCGGCCATATCTTCCTGTGCGGCCAGATCGGCAGTAAATTCCTCGACGCTGATATCATAGACCACCACCTCCAGCTCCGCGCTGGTTTCCACCCGCCGCCCCAGCAGCTCGATCGAGCGCCACGCCGCCTCGACGCTCTGAAAATCGGGATGGTGCAACACGCTGCTCATCGCGGTCGAAAGCGCTCTATCCACCGCTTCGATCATCGCTTCCGCACCATTATCGGGCGCCGACACAATATGCGGGCCGATGATGCGCGAGATCAAATCACTCGCCGCGCTGGCTTCGGGCCGGGGCGTGCTATCGCCGATCAGGCTTTGAAAATCGGTCAGCCGCAAATCTGCCGGCGCCTCCGCGCCTTTGCTGCGCTTCTGGCTCAGGGCGCGAAAATCGCCAAATGCGCCGCCCCAAGCTTGCATCCGCTCGACGTTTTTCTCAAAATTGCGGCCCGATTTCAGATCCCGCCGCAAGCCCGCAAGCTCGCTAAACAGCTCTACATTTTCAAACAGCTCGTCAGGATGCAAATCATCCAGCTCGCCCAGCTCCACCTCCACCGCCGAGCCGTCATTGCCCAGAGGCAGGGTCAGCGTGGTGCGGAAACGCTGGATCACCGCCTCCATGGTATCAAAATCCAGCTTGAAGGCTTTGCGCTTGGCCAAGGCCGCGCCGATCTCCAGATCCCCCCGATTGCCGCGCCCCGAGAAATCACCCAGCACCGCGATGCGGAATTTGCGCCGCGCACCCGCCTCGTCTTGCAGCGTGGCCGCGCTTAAACTGCCAAAATCCGGCTGAAAAGGAGAGTTCTTCGGCGCGGCAGGCGTTGCAAGCCCTGCCTCGTCCGGATCATCTTCCAGCCCGTCCAGCAGGCTTGATAGATCATCATCATCCGTCAAGGCATCGAGATCAAACAGCTCGTCTTCCGGCGCATCGGCCCCGGAATCCAGCCCGGCCAACAGCGCGTCCAGATCATCTTCAGGCTCATCTACAGCCAGACCCGCCAGCAAATCATCATCCGCCCCGTCATCATCCGTCTCGTCATCACCGCCCATATCCGCGAGCAAAGCGTCCAGATCATCATCCGCATCCCCGATTTCTGCCAGCAAGGCATCGGTACCGGTTTCATCTTCCCCGTCAGAATCATCCATCTCCAATCCGGCAAGGATGTCGTCAATATCATCGGGCGCATCCTCCTCCGGTTCGTCCATGGCGAGGCCGGCCAGAATATCATCGCTGCCGTCTTCGGCCTCTACCTCGGGCGCTTCCAGCTCCAGCCCTGCCAGAATATCGGCACTATCCGCTTCGGCCTCGTCTTCAGGCACCTCCATAACGATATCCGCCAAAGCCTCCGCGCTGCTTTCTTCGGTCTCGTCGGGCGCATCAAATTCCAGCTCTGCCAGAATGTCGCCGCTATCCTCAACCGCTTCATCTTCCGGCGCGGCCCCGGCCAAATCCGCCAATATTTCCGTGCTATCGTCGGGGGCCTCTTCCGGCGCATCAAACTCCAGATCCGCAAGGATATCATCAAGATCCGCCTCCGGGGGCGCGCCCGCTTCATCCGGGAGCGCTGCCAAAATATCGGCCGGGCCTTCATCTTCCGGCGCGTCTTCCAGCGCTTCAATGCCCGAAAGCACCGCCTCTATCCCTTCGGTTTCGGGATCATCCTGCGGTGCCTCGCTGGAAAGCGCCGCCAGAATATCATCGCTTTGATCCGCCGCCAGCTCCGTTTCCGAAAATTCATCCGCGACATCTGCCAGCAGGCTTTCAACCCCGCTATCCACGGTCTCTTCTTCGGGCGCATCATTTGCCAGCCCCGCCAGCACAGCCGCGCTTTGATCCGGCAGATCCGGTTCCGGCAGGCCAGCCCCGGCCATTGTGGCCAAAATATCCTCGGCCCCAGACCCTTCGGCCTGCGCCTCGGGCGCGCCCTTGGCCATATCGGACAGAATATCCGACACCTTGTCCGTTTGCGCCTCATCCGCTGGCGCCGTTGCGGCCATGTCTGCCAAAATGCCATCACTTTGATCCGGCACATCCTCCGCCTCCGGCGCGGCGGCTTTCAGCTCCGCAAAAATTGCCTCGCTATCCGGGCCTTCGCCCGCGCCCAGCGCCAGTGCGCGCAGCCCCTCGGGGTTGGCCACCAGCTTTTCAATCAGGGCCTCGGCCCCGGCTTTGCCATCCATATAGGCCAGCAAATTGGAAAGCTGGGTGCGCGCCTCCAGCAATTTTCGCAGCGGCTCAACCTTGCGGGCAATCGCGGCGGGGCTGAAATCACTCATCTTTTCAAATACCAGATCGACAGCCAGATTGCCCTCGCCGGTAAGGGTATTTGGCACACTGAACGCCGCGCGCGGCTTTAGCGCCTTCATCCGGCTGTCAAAGTTATCAATGTCTATTTCAAGGAATTTACGATCCGAAACCGCGCCTTTTTCCACCTCGGACTTGCCCGAAAGATCAGACATAACCCCCATCACAAAGGGCAGCTGCACCTTTTTGGAGGCCCCGTAAAGCTCCACATCATATTCTATCTGAACCCGCGGCGCACGGTTGCGGCTGAGGAATTTTTGACTATCCGACATGCTATCCCCTTTCCTTGATGAGCGCTTTCAGCTCGGCCAGCTCGGCCCTGGTTTGCGCGTTGGATTTGACGACCATATCCAATATCCGCTCCAGCTCTTTATCCTGCGCCTGCTCCACCGCCGCCTGCATGGTATTGACCAGAATACCGATAAACAGGTTCAAAACCGCAAAAGATGTGGCCACGATAAACGGCACAAATAAAAGCCACGCCCATGGGAACTGATCCATGATCGGGCGCACAATCCCCATCGACCAGCTCTCCAGCGTCATGATCTGGAACAGGGTATAAAGGCTCTCGCCGATGGTGCCAAACCATTGCGGGAAGGCTTCTTTATAAAGCATCGTCGCCATGACGGCGAAGATATAATACACAATAAATAACAGGATAATCACTGCCCCCATGCCCGGAAGCGCCTCCAGCAGCGCCCTGATCACCGAGCGCAATTGCGGCACCACCGACAATATCCGCATCGCGCGGATCACCCGAAGCGCGCGCAAAACCGAAAGATTGGCCGTGGTCGGCAGCAGGCCAACCGAGACAATCGTAAGATCAAACAGGTTCCATGGAGATTTGAAAAACCGTGGCCCGAAAGCATAGATCTTGATCGTCATCTCCGCGACAAATATCCACAAAACCACATTATCAAACGCCGAAAGCCCCGGCCCGATCGCCGCGCTCACGCTGTCAGAGGTGCTAAGGCCCAAGGTCAGCGCATTCACCACAATCAGCCCGAGAATGGAATATCGAATACGCGGGCTTTCAATCCACTGCGCCAGTTTCCAGCGAAAGCTGCCTTTGGCTGCGTTGGTTATTTCCGCCATGCGTTCCTCCGCTTTTTTTATCCGCACTCATTTGCACCGGGGGCGCTTGCCGCCCCCGGTCAAAACTCATGATAACGCTTTGGAAATCTTCTTGGCCGAAGTCGCCAGGGCCTTCGCGGCCCCAAGGAGGAAACCTGCCAAAGCCTCATGGTCTTGCGCGAATTTAAGCGCCCCGGCTACCTTGCCGCCATCAAACTCGCCGGTTTTGGCCAAATTCTCCAATTGTTCGTTGGCTTTTGCCTTCAGCGCGTTGAACTCTTTTTGCTTATTCTGGAATTTCTCCAGCTTGTGCTTGGTGCGCCCGGCAATTTCCTTTGATTTCTTGGCTTCCGCCGAAAGCGCCCCGTTGGGATGGCTTGCCATTTTAGCCCAGTTTTCCTCGGCTTCGTTTGCCTTAACTATCAGATGCATGTTTTCCTTGCGCATGACCAGCATACGCGCCTCAGCCGCCG
>JALSHK010000054.1 GCA_026982275.1 Paracoccaceae bacterium
ATGCCCGGCAGCGAGGCGGGTTTGCCGGCGGCGCTGTCGCAATTGCAAGGTTTTCTCGAAACCCCGTTTGGCCAGCTTACCCTGAGCAAAAGCCGTGATCCGCGCAGTCTCACCGTTATATCCATCGAGCGCACGGATCGCGCGGTTTTTGCCTTCGTCGAAGACCTGACCCAAACCACCCGCACCGGAGAATCGCCGCGTTTCTGGCGGGCCTTTACCGAGGTCGGTGGGCGGCTGGTGGCGCTTTCGGCCACGGGCTATAATGCGAATGATCCCGAACAGGCGCGAATCAAGCGGATTATCGAAGCCTTTGTGGATTCCATGCATGCCGCCAATAGCTAGAGCGCATCCAGCCTGGCCAGATTCGTGAATACAATCGGACTTGCTCTAATGGTAGCGTGCATCGTCCTGTTCTATGCCCACATTTTTCGTGCAGGAAGCGCCCCGGTTGCGCAATCGGGGCCTTGTTGACAGGCATGTTGCCCTGTTTCAATAAAAGCCAAGGCACCTGAAGGCCGGTATTACGAGCCGGATTCCAGCGGCAATCCGGCGGCGCGCCATTCCGGCAGGCCGGATTCCAGCCGCCGTGCCGCCATGCCGTGCTGGCGCAATGCCGCTACGGCCTCAAAAGACAAAACACAATAAGGCCCGCGGCAATAGGCGATCACCTCCGTGGCCGGATCAAGCTCCGTGAGGCGGGTTTCCAACGCCTCCAGCGGGATATTCACCGCCCCGGGCAGGTGATCCATCTCGAATTCATCCGCCGGCCGCACATCCAGCACCGTTACCAGCCCGTCGCGCGAGCGCTCCAGCAATTCCTGATGGCCAATCGGCTCCATATCGTCGCGGGCGTGAAAATAGCCGCGCAGCACTTTGTCGACCTCGGCCAGATTTTGTTCGCCCAGCTCGTAAAGCGCGCCCAGCAAGGCGGGAACGGCATCGCCTTTTAGCCGATAGAGGATATATTTTCCATCGCGGCGGGATTGCACCAGCCCCGCGCGCTTTAGCTGCTGCAAATGCTGCGAGGTATTGGCGGTGGAAAGCCCGACCTTCGCCGCCAGCGCATCCACCCCGCGCTCGCCCTGCGCCAGATGCTCGAGAATATCAAGGCGATGCGCATGACCCAGCGCCCGCGCAATGCTGGCGAATTCCTCGAATAGTTGCAGCTTCGGGCTGGTTGTCATCGGGCGCTCCTGCCAATCATTCAACAGATTACTTGGCTGAACTGCAATTGACAAGCCTCGTCAAGCAACAGGCAAGGCTTCATGTTCTGAGCAGGGTTTGATAGCTGTGTCTGGCGCGGCTGGCGCAATTGCGCCATTGCGCTTCGGGCTGGCGCGCGGCGAGGCTGTCGGATATCTCGACCTCGTCAAACCCTGATTGCCGGGCCAAAACATATTGATCCGCGATCAAATGCCCGGCGGCCCGAAGCCGCCCTCTATATCCCAGCATCCGCAAATGCCGTGCCTGGGAATAGCCGCGCCCGTCGGTAGCCGTGGGAAAGGCCACCCGAATGAGCGCGATCCCGCCAAAGCGTTCGCGCAGTGCCGACACATCAAAATCATTATCGATATCCACCGCCAGCGGGCCGGTGCTTTCTCGCGCGGGCAAATCATCCACGCGGCAAAACCCGTGGGTCCAGTGATCTGCGCAAAACCCGTTATCGTCTATTACCACACTCATAATCCCGCGCTTTCGCCGGTTTTCCGGTCCTTCGGGGGGAAGTGGATACCACATTCGGTCTTTTCCAAATTCCGCCAGCGCCCCGCGCGCGCCGGCTCGCCGGCGGCCACAGCCGTGGTGCAGGGCGCGCAGCCGATCGAGGGATAGCCCCTTTGCACCAGCGGATGCCGTGGTAGATCATGCTTTGCGATATAGGCCAGCATATCGCCGCGGCTCCAATGGGCCAGCGGGTTGATCTTGATCCGGAGATCACCTTCGTTTTCAAAAAACTCCAGCGCCTGTCGCTGCCCGCCCTGATAGCGCTTGCGTCCGGTTATCCATGCATCAAAACCTTTTAGCCCTTCCTGCAACGGCCCGATTTTGCGCAGGGCGCAGCAGGTATCCGTATCCAGCTGGTGCAGGGAATTTTCGGGATCCTGCTCAAACAGCCTGGCGCGATCGGGCTTGAGGATGCGCAGATCAGAAAGGCCAAAACGCCCGGCCAGCATTTTCTGGTATTTCAGTGTTTCGGGGAATAGCAGCCCGGTATCGACAAACAAAACCGGCGTATCCGGGGCGATGGTGGCGACCAGATGCAGCAGCACCACGGATTCCGCCCCGAATGACGATACCAGCGCGGTGCGGCCCAGCTGCGGGTCTTTTAGCGCGCGTGTGAGCAGGGATTGCGCGCTTTGATCGCGATATTGCCGGTTCAGCTCCGGCACCCGCTTGATCAGGGGCGTGCGCGGGGCATCGGGATAAAGCGCCGCCCTGAACGGGGCCATCCCCAGCCGCTGAAAGGCCAGATGGAAGGTCTCGTCGGGATCAAGGCGAAGGGCGAGATAGGTTTTTATCAGGGTTTCGATCGCGGGCAGGATCGCTTCGGCAGAGAATCCCGGCCCGACACGCCGGCCAATACCGGCCTCGGCTCCGGCCTCGCCGCCCAGCGTGATCTGATAGCTCTCGATGCCGGATTTTTCCAGCCCGAGAATGCCGATATGCCCGACGTGATGATGCCCGCAGGCATTCACGCAGCCCGAGATTTTTATCTTCAGATGGCCGATCTCATGCTCCAGCTTCAGCGCGTCAAACCGGCGGGCGATCTGCTGGGCCAGCGGAATCGAGCGCGCCGTTGCCAGATCGCAATAGTCCATGCCCGGGCAGGCGATCATATCCGAGATCAGCCCGATATTGGCCGTTGCCAGATCCGCGGCCCGCAACGCGGCATACACCCTGGGCAGATAGGCCAGCGGCACATGGGGAAGCACGATATTCTGCTCATGGCTCACGCGAAGCTCGTCATGGGCATAGGCCTTGGCGATCTCTGCCAGCGCGCGCATCTGCGCCGAACTGGCATCGCCGGGCGTGGCGCCGTGTTTTTTCAGCGAGACCGAAACGATGGCATAGCCATCGTGCTTATGCGCCGAGAGATTGGTGTCGGCGAACAAGCGAAAAGCCGGATCTTCGCGGCGCGCCGCTTTGAAAGCGCCGGTCGGGAGATCAAGAAATTCCGGCGCGGTGAAATCCTGCTCGATCCGCGCCAGAACCGTCTGGTCGCTGCCGTCAAAATGCCGGCGTTGCAGTATGAAGCGCGCCTCTACCTGCTCGCGAAACGCCTCGATTCCAAGCTCGTGAACCGTGATCTTGATCCGTGCCTTGTATTTATTGTCGCGCCGCCCGATCTGGTTATAAACCTGAAGGATGGCTTCGACATAGGGCAGAAGATCCGCGCGGGGCAGGAAATCGCGCATTACCTTGGCGATCATCGGGGTGCGGCCCAGCCCGCCGCCGACCAGAATTTTATATCCGGCCTCGCCCTCTGGTCCCTGCACCAGCTGAATCCCGATATCATGGGCGCGAATGACCGCGCGATCGGTCTCGCTGCCGGTTACGGCAATTTTGAATTTTCGCGGCAGAAAGGCGAATTCGTTATGGTCGCTGGACCATTGCCGCAGCAATTCCGCGGTCGGGCGCGGATCGGCTAGCTCGTCCACCGCCGCGCCGGCCAGATGATCCGCCGTGATCGCCCGAATGCAGGGACCGGAGGTCTGGACCGCGTGCATATCCACCTCGGCCAGAGCCGCCAGAATTTTGGGCACATCCCGCAGCTTTGGCCAATGATACTGGATATTCTGGCGGGTGGTGAAATGGCCATAGCCTTTGTCCCAGCGGTCGGCAATATCCGCCAGCTTGTGCATCTGGCGGCTGTTCAGGGTTCCGTAAGGAATAGCTACCCGCAGCATATAGGCGTGCAAAAGCTGATACAGCCCGTTCATCAACCGCAAGGGGCGAAATTCGTCTTCGGTCAGTGCCCCGCCGATGCGCCGCTCCACCTGATCATCGAATTGCACAACCCGGGCTTTCAGAAATGCACGGTCAAAATCGGTGTAATTATACATTTTCCAGCCCCTCCGATGCCAATTCCGCTTGTTTGCCATGAAAGAGGTTGCTTGGCCCCCTTGTGCGGAAGGCTTCGCGGAAATGGGTGGGCTGCGGGCGCCCGTCTGCGCCGGTTCTGGCCTCGGCAAGATAGGCCCCGAATACGCGGCCGGCATCAGCTTGGGCCGCCGCCAGAAGCACGTTGGCCCGGGATTCGCCGGTTAGCAGCAGGGCCTGGTGAAACAGTTTTTTCCATGTGCCGCATGGCGACCAGTAAACCGCCTCGCCCAACAACAAATCATAGGCGGTGAGGATTTTTGGTGTGAAGCGGGTTTTGCTGGAAGATGACATGGCTGCCTCCTGACGGGCTGTTCGTGCGAGAGTTTTCTGCCGGCAATATAGGAAATTATCCTGCCAATACGCTATAGCTTGATAGAAATAGAAATATCATTCCGGGTTTTCCACAGCTTTATAAACGCCTTCCCGAGTAGTGGGGGCGGAGGGAAAAAGGGTGCGCTATGCCGGGGCCATCGGGGATATTGTTTTGGGCCGGATTGGCGCTATCGGATGAAATATGGTTTGCCCTGTGGGACTTCGGGAGTTTCCGGTGCGAATCCATATCAGATTCGGTGTTTGTTGCGCGAGGGCGCCGTTATGCCGGGTTTATTGTGTGGCGTTGGCGATGATTTCGTCAAGCAGGGCATTGGCGGGTGCCATGGAATCGCCGGGGTATATCTGATGGCCGATAACGGTTTCCTCTGGGCTGTCAGGCAAGGAATATACAAAGATCGTATAGGGGCAAAAGGCGATATTGGTCGGGTCGGCCTCCAGCACCTGACGGGAAACCTTGGCCGAGCAGAAATTATAGAGAGTGGCCCCTGAATACAGCTCCACATCGGAGCCGACATCAGCCATGGTGCGGGAAAGCATATCGCCGGTATAGCTGACAAAATCAATCGTCAGGCCCATATCGATAATCGCGCTTTCAACGGCGAATTCCATATCGTCAACGGTTTCGGGCACCGTGACCGACATGATGTTCTGGGCAGCAAGCGGAGTAGCCAATAAAAACATGGTGGTGGTTAAAAAGCTGCGCATGGTTTCTCTCCCTTTTGGTTTTGCGGGAAGTGTAGCCTTTTTGGGTCTCGCTTACAACCATCTTGCAGGTGGGGAGGCCGGTGTTTTCAGGCCGGTATTTCGAAAGGGCGTGTCCAGACCGGCTAAACTCGGATATTCAGGCTCTATATCTGGGGGTTATGATCATCGGATACACAAACGGAAATACTTTTTTTGGTTTTTTGGCAAATAATCAAAATTAGCGCTTGCGCGACTCGGATGAACTCCCTAGATAACCACTCACAGGCAGCGAACAACGAGATACGGAGTTGGTTGCAGGTTTACAGAGATGAAACAGAGCGGCGGATGCGCAGTAGCGCAACCAATGCTTTTTGTCTCTGCGCTCTTTGAAATTATTTAATAAACGAAGAGATATGCGGGTGGTTTGGGTTTCGAACGGAGTTCGGACTATTTGTATATCATGTTACTTAGGGTGCAAGGGTTTAGGCTTTTGTATCTGATTATAGTG
>JALSHK010000055.1 GCA_026982275.1 Paracoccaceae bacterium
CAGCAAAGCAGTGATTGGGGCGCGCCGGAGCTGACAGAGGCGCAGCTTGCCTATGCGGCTTCAGATGTGCTTTATCTTCACAGGCTTATGGACGAGCTGAACACCCGCCTCGCCCGCGAAGGCCGCACAGAAATCGCCCAAGCGTGCTTTGATTTCCTGCCCCACCGCGCCGCGCTGGACCTGGCTGGCTGGCCCGAAACCGACATTTTCTCCCACTGATGGCGCGTGGCCATGGCACATATTCCCGCATGGTCACATGGCTGAAAATCCTGCTGCCTTTATTGGCGCTCGGGGTATTGGGCACGGTTTTCCTCATCAATTCCGATGAAGGGTTCGAGGTGGGTTTTTCTTTTTCTCCGGCGGATCTGGATACGCTGGAATCAGGCAGCTTCCTGAATCGGCCACAAATTGACGGCGTAACCGATAAAGGCGAGCCTTTTCATCTGGTTGCCGAAAAAATCACCCCGGTGGGCGGGGATCAGAACCTCGTCCTCGTTACTGCGCTTTCCGGCCGGTTTACCTTTAATTCAGGTGATTGGGTAAAGCTGGAAGCGCCTGGCGCGCGTCTGGATATCGCGGCACAAACGCTGCTGCTGGAAAAGGGTGGCACACTGGAAACCTCGGACGGAAATTTCGCCACGGTTCGCCGGCTAGAGGCCTGGCTTTCCAGCGGCGAAATGCGGGGCAACGGCATAGTAGCAAACGGGCCGCTCGGGCAAATATCGGCCGAACAATTCCGTATCGCGGCCGCAGAAGGCGAAAACCGGGTGCTTTGGTTCGAAAATCGGGTTAAGATGGTCTATACATTTGAAAATGAAGGTAATTGATATGAAATTAGCGCTTCTTCCGGTCGTTTTCAGCCTGTTTGCAACGATGGTTTTTGCTCAAGGGGCGCAGGTTCCTTTTGGCGAGCTTGGCACCGGAGAAGCCCGGCAGGTAGAGATTGCCGCCGATAGCCTTTCGATAGATCAAGCCACAAAAAGCGCGGTTTTTGCCGGCAATGTAGTGGCGGGTATGGGGGAATTGCGCTTGTCAGCCGATCAGGTCGAGGTGATCTATGCCTCCGAGGGCGCGGCCGGGGCCATCACCGCGCTGCGGGCTTCCGGGAATGTGGTATTTGTAAGCGGCTCCGACAGTGCAAGGGCCGATAGCGCAATTTACCATCTGGTGGAGGGCAATGTGCTCATGGAGGGTAATGTAATCCTGACACAGGGGCAAAACGCGCTTTCGGGCCAGAGGCTGCGCATTGACATAAATTCCGGCACTGCGCGCATGGAAGGCCGTGTGCAGACCATTTTTCAGACGCAGGGAAACTAAGATGCCCAAGCTCGAAATCAAGGATGGTCAAGGCGGGCTAATTATCCGCAATCTCGGGAAAAGCTATAAAAAGCGCCCGGTGCTGCGCGATGTGTCGCTGGAGTTGCATCGCGGCGAGGTGGTGGCGCTGCTGGGGCCAAACGGCGCGGGCAAAACCACCTGCTTTTATTCCATAGCCGGCTTGGTGAATCCTGATTCCGGCTCGGTGTTGATTGACGGTGTGGATATTTCCTATTTGCCGATGTATCGCCGTGCCAAGATGGGCATCGGCTATTTGCCCCAGGAGGCCTCGATTTTTCGCGGCATGTCGGTGGAGGATAATATCCGCTCCATTCTCGAGCTATCCATCAAGGAGCAGAAAAAACGGCAAATCATGCTGGACGAGCTTTTGGCCGAGTTTTCGATCACCCATCTTCGCCGCGCCTCCGCGCTGGCGCTTTCGGGCGGGGAACGGCGGCGGGTGGAAATTGCCCGCTGTCTGGCCAGCCAGCCGAAATATGTGCTGTTTGACGAACCTTTCGCCGGCGTGGACCCGATCGCGGTCAATGAAATCCGTGAGCTGGTTTCGCACTTAAAAGAGCGCGGCATTGGGGTTTTGATAACGGATCATAATGTAAGAGAGACATTAGAGATCGTCGATCGCGCCTATATCCTGCATGACGGCACCGTGTTGATGAGCGGCACTCCCGAACAGGTGGTGCAGGATCGGCAGGTTCGGCAGGTTTATCTGGGCGAGAAATTCAGAATTTAACGCGCAAGCGTTTTTGTGAGGCCATAAATGGGGATTGCACAGCGCATAGAGCTTGGCCAGCAGCAAAAGCTGGTATTATCGCCACAATTGCAGCTGGCGGTGCATATATTGCAACTAAGCAATGCCGAGCTTGAGGCCTATATCGAAGCCGAAGCCGAGAAAAACCCGCTTCTGGCGCTACCGTCCTCACGATCCCGCAATGACGGTTTTTCCGAAACAGACAAGCTTGGAAATGCCGAATCCATAATCGACAATCTGCAAAACCAGATCGGGCTGATGAGCTTGTCGCCACGCACAGGATATCTTGCCCGTATCCTTGTTGGCGAACTGGCGGAGAGCGGCTATCTGGAAACCCCGGTTTTTGAGCTGGCAGACCGACTGAACGCCAGCACCAGCGAAATTGAATCCGCACTGGCTGCGGTGCAGGCTTGCGAACCGGCAGGGGTAGGCGCGCACAGCCTGTCGGAATGCCTTGAATTGCAACTAAAGGCACGCAATCGCTTTGACCCGGTGATGGAGCTGGTGCTGCAAAGGCTCGATCTTGTAGCCGCGCACGATCTGGCAGCTTTATCCGGCATTACCGGAGAATCCGAAAATGCCATTTCGGAAATCATCCGGGAGATCCGAACGCTGGACCCAAAGCCGGGTGCGAGGCTGCTATCCGAGCCGGCAGTGGCTATTGCGGCCGAAATCGAGATAAAACCTGACGAGGCAGGAGGCTGGCAGGTGGAACTGGTATCGGGCCAAAGCCCGAAGCTGGCTATCGATCAAAGCTATATGGCGACAATTTCCAAGACCGACAAAACTGTTCAGAAATTTACCCACCAAAACCTGGAACACGCCCATTGGCTGATAAAGGCTGTCGACCAACGAAAACAAACGATTCTCAAGGTCGCAACTGCAATTGTGGAACATCAATTCCTCTGGTTCGAGCGTGGTGACATCGCTATGCGACCGCTCACCCTGGCAATGATTGCACAGCAGGTTGGCGCACACGAATCAACAATAAGCCGTGTAACGGCGGGGAAGTATCTCACCTGCCCTAGAGGCACCTTCGAATTGAAATATTTTTTTACCGGTAAAGTCGCATCGCTGGATTCAAAATCAGAGTTTTCGGCCTGCAGCATACGCTGGCGCATTAAACACCTGATTTCTCAAGAAAGCCACAAAAATATCCTTTCGGATGAAGAGATTGTAAATATATTACGAGAAACCGGAGTTGATATTGCGCGCCGCAGCATTGCGAAATATCGTGAGGATATGGGGATTCCGTCATCCATTGTGCGCCGCAAAAACAGACCGGATGCACATGGTTGACTTTCCCCTCAAGCACCCATAGGTTCTGCGCCCTGTAGAACCGGTATTTTAGACTCCCGGAATTTTTTCGGGCCCAGATCGGGGAGATGACATGCAAATTCAAGTCAGTGGAAAACATATGGATGTGGGCGAGGCCCTCACCCGTCATGTGAACGAACAGCTAAAGGATACGGTCGGAAAATATTTCGATCGCCCCGTAGAGGCACATGTGACTTTTTCCAAAGACGGGCACGAGTTTGTCTGCGATGCGCTGGTGCATCTCTCGACCGGTATGATGGCCAAGGCCAAAGGTCGCTCTGAAGAGGTTTATGCCGCGTTTGATGGCGCGCTCAACCGGCTTGAAAAGCAGCTTCGCCGCTATAAACGCCGCCTGAAAGACCATCATAAAGACCGGGTTGACCCGATCGAGAGCATCGGCGCGCCAACCTTTGTGATTTCCAGCCGGGAAGAAGAGGAAGAGCCGGAAAGCCTGCAACCTCTGATCGTGGCGGAAATGGAAACGAGCGTGCAGACGCTTTCCGTAGGTGAGGCCGTAATGCAAATGGAATTGATGGGAGCTACAATGCTGGTTTTCCGCAATGTCCAGCATGGCGGCGTAAATGTCGTGCATACCCGCGATGACGGGAATATCGGCTGGATTGATCCGCGCAACATTAAATAGCGCATTTTAGAATTTGAAAACAGGTAGGGCCCTTCATGGAGCTTTCGAAATTTCTGTTGCCAGAGGCAATCATCGCCGATGCAAAAATCGGTAGCAAAAAACGTCTTTTTCAGGAGGCCGCGTCTGTAGCTGCGCGGGTATATGGCCTGAATGAAGCCAAATTGCTATGCGCCTTGCAGGCGCGCGAGCTTTTAGGCCCTACCGGCATGGGAAACGGTGTCGCCATCCCCCATGCCCGCCTGCCCGAGGTGAAACATGTGTCAGGCGTGTTTTTACACCTGGAATCACCGATCAATTTTGAGGCGGTAGACCGGCAGCCGGTAGATCTTGTATTTGTGTTATTTGCTCCCGAAAGCGCAGTCACCGATCACTTGAAATCCTTGGCCAGGGTTTCTCGCATATTGCGCAACGAAGCGACCTGTAAAAAGCTGCGCTCAACACGGGACAATATCGCTGCCTATTCTATATTGCTGGAAAACGAGCATTCACAAGCCGCATAATCCTATCCTGACATACCTTCGGGATTGAAGGCTTGAAAGCCGAATTCACGATAGTCTGCCGCATAGGCCTTCTGGGCCAAAGCCTCTGTTTCCGCATCATAAATCTCGGACAGGCCAAAGATAAAACCAGGCACTTCTTCCCGGAAAGGCTCCAGAACCGGAGACAAATTCAGCCGGTTTTCCAGATAAGCCAGATCGGTTGCCAGCGTTTCTTCCGTGAAAATGTAGTGTATCGGATGCAAAACCCGGTAGCGGCGCAAAATTTCGCTCTGCAATTGCCATTTTCCATCCTGGCGGATGCCGGTTTTTCCTTGCAGATTTCCCGATACAAATACCAAAAACTGCTTGAAGCTGGTCCGGTGTTCCTCCACGCCATAGCCTGATTTTTCAAGCATTTCCCTCGGCTTATATGCCGAAATATCTCCTTCGGGCAGCATCAACCCGTATTGGGTGACCAGTTTTTGCCTGATTTTGTCATAGGTTCCGGCTTTGGTTGAGAATATTTTCTGCATAAATGCCGTATAGGCACGACGTACCGGATGATGCAGCACGCTGAAAAAGACCGGGGTGCTTTTCGACTTGAGCCATAATTTCAGCCTGTCTTGATCAAAACCATTTTCAGGCGGCAAACCATTGTGAAGCTCCAGCCAGCGCCGCACCTTAGCATCCGGCGCAGCGGGCACGGGTGCAAATGCCAAGGCGCGATGCTTACAAAAATATATTCGTGAAAGGTCTGTCCCGACGGCGCGCGCCGGTTTTGCCATCATCCGCACGGGAGCCGGATGCTCCGGCAGGTCCAAAGCTTTCCATATCTCTTTATAATTTTCAATTTTTTCGGCCAATCCTTCAGGGTTTTGCCGTTTAATCGGTTGAGACAGCTCTGATTTGGGCGGGCACCCGGCAATAAAGCAAGCCAGCCGGTTAATAACCTCAAGTTCACCAAGCGCCGAAAAATCAAGCTCGAAATAGGGCTGGCCACTTAGCTTCAGCGCTTCGAAAATTTTATGGTAATAATCGTCGCGGGCTTTTTTGTATTTTTCGTAGGCTTCAAGGTTAAAATGGATTTTTGCGGTTT
>JALSHK010000056.1 GCA_026982275.1 Paracoccaceae bacterium
CGGCGATATGAAGGAAAAGGTCGATCCCTATATGCAGCCGCTTTACGACGCGCTGAATGATTTTTTGCCCGCCAGGCAGGTGCAGAAAATGATAGAGGAGAAGGTGATCGAAATCGCGCCGCTGGCCTTTATGCGCGGGCGCACGCTATCCCATGCCTTTGTGATACTGGATGAAGCGCAAAACGCGACGACCATGCAGATGCGGATGTTTTTGACACGGCTCGGCGAAGGCTCTTCTATGGCGATCAATGGCGATCCCAGCCAGATCGATTTGCCGCGTGGCACCGTTTCGGGGCTGGTGGAGGCCGAGAATGTGCTGCGGGATGTGGAAGGGATCGGCTTTACACGGTTCACTGCCAAGGATGTGGTGCGCCATCCGATGGTGATGAAAATCGTCCGCGCCTATGAAAAGGCCGGCCGCGCATGATCGAGGTTTTGATAGAGGATGAGCGCTGGGTCGGGATCGGGCTGGAAGCATTATGTGGTCCCGCTGGCAAGGCGGCAATGGCGGTGACAGGCCGGGATGAGAAAGGTTTCGAGCTTGCTCTGCTGGCGACGGATGATCGCCACATCGCAAAGCTTAACCGGGATTTCAGAGGCAAGCCCGAAGCCACTAATGTGTTGTCATGGCCCGCACAGGAAGATTCGCCACAGCTGGGCCATGGGCAAGGGGTCGAACTGGGGGATATTGCGATTGCCTATGAAACCTGCGTGCGGGAAGCTGCTGAAAAAGGTATTTCTGTTCAGGGTCATGTAACCCATTTGCTGATACACGGGATATTACATCTGCTCGGATATGACCACATTTCGGATGTAGATGCTGAGGAAATGGAGACCTTGGAAATCAAAGCCCTTGCAAAACTGGGTATAGACAACCCATATTGGGAATATAACAGCACGGAAAAGGAGCCATGAGCGACACTATCGACGGATCTTCTAACGCAGCGCAGCGCGCGCAGGCGGTAGCCACACCCAAGAAAAACTTTTGGCAGCGGATGTTTGCCAGCAAGGATGCGCCCGAGGTTCTGGAAACCGGTGCGCCCGAAACCCGCGAGATGCAGATCAACCTGCATAATCTCCAAACGCGAAGAATTGACGAAATCTCTGTGCCGAAAGCCGATATTATAGCTGTGCCGGAAGAGGTTACGCTTGAGGAACTGGTGGAGGTGTTTCGCTCGTCAACCCTCA
Organism: Paracoccaceae bacterium; assembly: GCA_026982275.1. Lineage (GTDB taxonomy): Bacteria > Pseudomonadota > Alphaproteobacteria > Rhodobacterales > Rhodobacteraceae > UBA3077. The sequence continues at coordinate 1,189 of JALSHK010000056.1, forward strand.
CCCGCCTGCCGGTTTATCGCGAGACGCTGGACGAGCCGCTGGGGTTGATCCATCTGAAAGACCTTTCGCTTCGCCATGGCTTTGGCAAGGGCCAGAACTTTGATTTGTCCAAGCTGCTGCGGCCTTTGATTTTCGCGCCGCCCTCTATGCCGCTATCGATCTTGCTGCAAAAAATGCAATCCGAGCGCATTCATATGGCGCTGGTGATTGATGAATATGGCGGGGTGGATGGTTTGGTCACCATCGAGGACCTGCTGGAACAGATCGTCGGCGAAATCGTGGACGAGCATGACGAGGAGGAGGCCGAGCTTTGGGTCGAGGAATCTCCCGGGATCTATCTGGCGCATGCGCGGGCGTTGCTTCAGGATATCGAGGCGGCGGCGGGGGTGGATCTTTTGCCCGATGATCTGGACGAGGAAATCGACACGTTGGGCGGGATTGTGGTGATGCTGGCCGGCCGTGTGCCGGTGATTGGCGAGGTGATCTGCGATGAAAGCGGCAATGAATTTGAAGTGATCGATGCCGATCCGCGCAAGATCAAGCGGCTTCGGGTAAGCTTTTCCAAGGCGGCCTAGGCGGGAATGTCGCCTAGGCCGGGCCGTTCACGATTAATTTTGTTGCGTTCGGCCCCGGATTGCGGAATTTGATCCATGATGCGTTCCATTCAGAACCGGCACGGGTTGGTTTGGCAGCATATGAATTTGGCGCAAAGGCATCTGCATGAAAAACCTTGGAAAATGGCCGCGTTTCGGGGTGGCTTTGCTGGCAGGGCTGGCGCTGGCGCTGGGGCAGGCCCCGATTGATTTCCCGTGGCTGGCGATTATTGCCCTGCCGCTGCTGCTTTGGCTTTTGCGGGCCACGGCGGGCTGGAAGGGCGGCTTTGCGATGGGCTGGGGCGCTGGGCTTGGCTATTTCAGCCTGTCTCTTTCATGGATTGTCGAGCCGTTTTTGGTGGATGTCGAGCGTTATGGCTGGATGGCGCCCTTTGCGCTGGCCCTGATGGCGGGCGGCATGGCGCTGTTTTGGGGGCTTGGTTTTGCGCTGGCTTGGCGCTGGCGTACGGCGCTGGTTCTGGCCGGATTCTGGACCTTGGCCGAGCTGCTCCGCAGCTATATCTTTACCGGATTTCCATGGGCGCTGATGGCCTATAACTGGGTCGAAACCCCGCTTATTCAGGCAGCAAGCGTGATCGGGGTGCATGGTCTGGGGTTTTTGATAGTGCTGTCGGGCGGGCTGTTGCTTAGCCGTCGCGGCGTGATGGCTTCGGTGCTGATTATCGGCACCCTCACCGGATTTGGCCTGTGGCGCTTGCAAAGCGACGTGGAGCTAACCGGCAAAAACGTGCGGCTAATCCAGCCCAATGCCGTTCAGACCCGGAAATGGGATCCGGAATATATCCCGATATTTTACCAGCGCCAGCTGGAGCTGAGCGCCGCCGCCGGCAACCCCGATATCGTGATCTGGCCCGAGGTGGCGATTGCCTATCTGCCCGATGAACTGCCGCTGGTGCGGGCGCAGATTTCGGATGCCGCTGCGGCTCCGGTTATTCTCGGCGCGCGACGGCGGGGCGAGGGCGGGGTTTATAATTCGCTGTTTGTGCTGGATCAGGGTGCCAATATCGAAGCGGTTTATGATAAATACCGGCTGGTGCCCTTTGGCGAATATATGCCGCTGCAATCGCTGGCAAAACAATGGGGCCTGCAAGGGCTGGCCGAGGCGATGGGGGGCAGCCTGGCCTTTGGCTCGGGGCGCAAGATACTGAGCGGCGAGGGCGTGCCGGCTTTCCTGCCGCTTATCTGCTATGAGGCGATTTTTCCGCAGGCCGTGGCGGGGCCGCGCCCCGAATGGCTGGTGCAGATCACCAATGATGCGTGGTTTGGCGAGGTTTCAGGCCCCTATCAGCACCTTGCGCAGGCCCGTGTGCGCGCCATCGAGCAGGGCCTGCCTCTGGCCCGCGCTGCCAATACCGGCATTTCCGCCATGGTGGACCCTTATGGCCGGATCACGGCCAGCCTGGCGCTGGGGGAAAGCGGTTTCATTGATGCGCAATTGCCCGCGCCGCTGGCCCCTACCGTGCTGGCGCGCACGGGGCCATGGCCGGTGATCGGGCTTATATTGGCGCTGCTGTTTTTGAATGTAATGCGGGCGCGGCGCGCCAAAACAGCCGCGCCATAGCCCGCCGGAATCCTCTATTGAAAACCGTTTCAATTCCGCGCATAAAGGCGCGATAAATTTAGCCTTGGAGTCTCCCATGAGCCGCGAAAACTACCTGTTTACCTCTGAATCCGTGTCGGAAGGCCACCCTGACAAGGTGTGCGACCGCATTTCCGATGCCATTCTGGACGCCTTCCTGACCGAAGACCCCTATGCCCGCGTGGCTTGCGAGACCTTCGCCACCACCGATCGGGTGGTGATCGGCGGCGAAGTGCGCGGCCCCGGTAATGTGATCGCGCGGGTCGAGGAAATCGCGCGGGAATGTGTCAAGGATATCGGCTATGAGCAGGAGGGGTTTCACTGGGCCAACCTGAAGGTCAATTCCTATCTGCATGCGCAATCCGCCGATATCGCGCAGGGCGTCGATGCCTCGGGCAACAAAGACGAGGGCGCGGGCGATCAGGGGATCATGTTTGGCTATGCCACCACCGAAACCCCCGAGCTGATGCCTGCCCCTGTGCATTACGCCCATGCCATGCTGCGCCGCCTCGCCGAAGTGCGCAAAGACGGCACCGAGCCATTGCTCGGCCCCGATGCCAAATCGCAGCTTTCGGTGCGCTATGAGGGCGGCAAGCCGGTGGGGATTTCCTCGGTTGTGCTTTCCACCCAGCACGCTTCCGAGGCGCAAAGCTCGGCGGATATCCGCGCCATTGTGGAGCCGTATATCCTTGAGGTCATCCCGCAAGGCTGGATCACGGCCGAGACCGAATGGCATGTGAATCCGACCGGAAAATTCGTGATTGGCGGCCCGGATGGCGATGCCGGCCTGACAGGGCGCAAGATCATTGTGGATACCTATGGTGGCGCGGCCCCGCATGGCGGCGGTGCTTTTTCGGGCAAAGATCCAACCAAGGTAGACCGCTCGGCCGCTTATGCCGCGCGCTATCTGGCGAAAAACATCGTGGCTTCCGGCATGGCGACACGCTGCACCTTGCAGATCTCCTATGCGATTGGCGTATCCAGGCCGCTATCGATTTATGCGGATCTGCACGGCACTGGCGAGGTCTCCGAAGAGGCGGTTGAAAAGGCGATTGCCCAAGCGATGGACCTGACCCCGCGTGGCATTCGCGAGCATCTGGGGCTGAACAAGCCGATCTATCAGCGGACCTCGGCCTATGGCCATTTTGGCCGCGCCCCCGAAGCCGATGGCGGGTTTTCATGGGAGAAAACCGACCTGATCGAGGCTTTGAAGGCTGCCGTTTAGGCAAGAAAGTCAAATGGCCTAACGGAATATCGTTAGGCCATAAGAAATGCGGATGGCCTGTAAGCCGGATTTTGTTCGGGGCGTTACCGCCCTTTGATAACCATTCATCTGGGCGCATTGTTACCAATACGCTCAAGCAGCCAACCCGGGTCTCTGGGTGGCAGGCCCGGGCATAGCCCGCGAGACCCCTATTTGGCTTTGCTCCTGGCGGGGCTTGCCGTGCCCTCATGGTTGCCCATAAGGCGGTGGGCTCTTACCCCACCGTTTCACCCTTACCCCGCAAGCGGGGCGGTCTGTTCTCTGTGGCGCTTTCCCTCGGGTTACCCCGGCCGGCCATTAACCGGCGCCATTTTACCTGGAGTCCGGACTTTCCTCGCATCTGCGCAGTCATCCAGCCATCCGCGTGCTTAACATAGGCAGAGCGGCGCAAAGTGCAATGGCAAAAGCCGCATTCCAAGCGGTGTCTTTCAGGCAGGGCCGGGCACAATCACCGCAGGAAAGGGCAGACAAAGAAAATGGCAAATATTGTAACCAATGATAATGTTTGTGAAAACACTTCTCCTCTGAGTAGATTTCCTGCTAAACTGCGACTACTGGCTATATAGAATCAACAGATAGTAAAGGTGAAAAACGATGAAAGTTATGATTGCAACTGCCGTGGCTATTTCGGCTTTGGCTGGCACCGCGAGCGCCGACAAGATATTTATCTGTAATGACCGCAATATGTCGTTACAGTTCAATATTTACGAGGATAATTCCGGCATACGTGGTGGTAATATGTATCTAGAGGGAATACAGGTTGCCAGCCTGAGTGCCTATCGCATGAATAGCTATACGATACGCGCGCAGGTTGACGGCAATACGGCTTCGACCGAATTCATTCTGAATGCCGATCGCGAGGCTGTATATGTCACGATTGGCGACACGGTTACCAAGGTTTGCAGCGCAATAGTGCGAAACTAGGGATTTAGCCCCTGCTTTCGCCCGGACAAATGCTGCCTTATCCGGCC
>JALSHK010000057.1 GCA_026982275.1 Paracoccaceae bacterium
GCCGGAAAGCTCCCAATGGCCGGTGGGGGTATCTTTGCCCTTGGAGGCCTCATTGGCAGACGCAAAAAGCCCTGCATTTCCGGCCAGCCCCGCAGGGACCTCGCCACATGCCTCGCGCGCGGCCGCGCCAAAGCCCAGCGCATCCAGATGTGGCAGCTTCAGCGGCCCTTCGCGGCCCTCATCGGCGCGCCCCGCCGCGCATTCCGCCGCGATATGGCCAAGCGTATTGGAGCCTTCATCGCCAAAAGCGGCAGCATCCAGCGCGCCGCCAATACCCACGGAATCCATGATCAGCAAAAATGCCCGCGCCATCAGCTTATCCTTTCAATGATCAGCGCAGCCTCGTCAGGCATCGCCTCGCCTATTTCATAGCCCGCGATCACGCGGCGCCTGGCCTCTTCCAGCGCGGCCTCGCTGCGGGCATGCACCCGCGCAATCGGCTGCTCGCCATCCACATGCTGGCCGATCCCCGCCAGCCAATCAAGGCCGACCGCATAATCAACCGCATCGCTTGAGCGCCTGCGCCCGCCGCCCAGCGCCACCACCGCCATGCCCACGGCTTTGGTATCGATCGCCTGCACAAAGCCGGAATTCGGCGCATATATCTCGGCCACCAATGGCGCTTTTTCCAGATAGCCCTCCGCCTTTTCCACAAAATCCGCCGGCCCGCCCAGCGCCGAAACCATCTGGCCAAAGCGCTCTGCCGCGCGGCCCGATTGCAGCGCAGCCAGCATCATATCCGCACCGGTCTCGGGGCTGCCCGCCAGCCCCGCATTGGCCAAAAGCTCCGCCCCCAGCGCCACGGTCACATCCCACAAGCGGTTATCAATCTCCTTGCCGGTCAGGAAATCCACCGCGTTTTGCATCTCCAAAGCGTTGCCCGCCGCCCGCGCCAAAGGTTCGTTCATATCGGTAATCAGCGCGGTGGTGGCGCAGCCCGCATCATTGGCCACCCGCACAAGGCTTTCTGCCAGTTCGCGGGCCTTTGGCAGGCTGTCCATAAACGCCCCCGAGCCGCATTTCACATCCAGCACCAAGCCCTCCAGCCCCGCCGCCAGCTTTTTGGAAAGAATGGATGCGGTAATCAGATCCACCGATTCCACCGTGGCGGTAACATCGCGAATGCCGTAAAGGCGCTTGTCGGCAGGGGCGACATCACCGGTCTGGCCAATGATTGCGCAGCCGACCTCGCGCGTTACCCGCTTCAGCACTTCGATATCGGGCCGGGTATCATAGCCCGGAATGGCGTCGAATTTATCCAGCGTGCCGCCGGTATGGCCCAAGCCCCGCCCCGAGATCATCGGCACATAAGCCCCGCAAACCGCCAGCGCGGGGGCCAGCATCAGCGACACATTATCCCCGACGCCGCCGGTGGAATGCTTGTCCAGCACCGGGCCGGGCAGATCCCAGCGCAGCACATCGCCGCTATCGCGCATCGCTTCGGTAAGCGCTACACGCTCGGTCAGATCCATGCCTTGAAAATACACCGCCATAGCAAAGGCCGCCACCTGCTCGCCACTAACCGACCCATTGGTAAGGCCCTGAATAAAAGCGATTATTTCTTCTTCGCATAGGGGTTTCCCATCACGCTTGGCGGCAATAATCTCTTGGGGCAGCATCACTTGGCCCCCGCAAGATGCGCGGGGGTAAAGGAGCCGGGCAGCAGCTCGCCCAGCGTCACCTCGCCAATTACGCCCGCTGGGCTGGCGAGAATAATCACGGTTTCGGGCGTGCCGAATTCGGAGATCTTCTGCCGGCAGCCGCCGCAAGGGGTGATCGGCACATCGCTTTCGGCCATCACCAGAATTTCGACAATGTCGCCCTGCCCCGCCGCGACCATAGCCGCGATTGCCCCTGCCTCGGCGCATGTGCCTTCGGGATAGGCGACATTTTCCACGTTGCAGCCGGAGAAAACCTCGCCCGAAGCGGTGCGCAATGCCGCGCCCACCTTGAAATTCGAATAGGGCGCATGGGCGTTTTTCCAGACCCGCCGCGCCTCTTTCAATAAAGCCATAGCTTCCCCCCTTTGATAAAAAATTGATCATACAGTCAATTTCAAAGCCGGAGCAAGGGGGCACAGACTGCTAGCCGGTATTATCCTGCTTTTTCCAGGCATCGCGCTTACGATAAATTGTCGAAGGCGAAACCTTCAGCATTCGTGCCGCATCGGGCACAGAGCCATTGCACCCCCTGATGGTGGCCTCAACAAAAGCGCGCTCGATTTCAAACAGGGTAAGGCCGACAAATTGTTCTATTTCACAACTTTCCTTTTCCTGATCCACATTTGGAGCAGGCGCGGGCAAGGGCCGGCAAGACACCTCCCCGGGCAGCATATAGGGCAGTATTTCGACACCATCATGCAGCACTGCCACATTGCGCAGCACATTCAGAAGCTGCCGAACATTTCCCGGCCACGGGTGATCGGAGAAGGCCCGCAAAACCTCCGGAGAAATTCGCTCAAACCTCCGCCCCTCTTCCCGCGCGAATTTTAGCAACGCGGATTGCGCAATCAGGCCGATATCGCCTCGCCTTTCCCGCAAAGGCGGCAGGTGCATCGGCACCACATGCAGACGATAATACAGATCCTCGCGGAAGCGGCCCGCGCGCACTTCCTCAAGCGGATCACGATTGGTTGCGCATAATATGCGGACATCCACCGATTTTGCGCTCACCGCTCCGACAGGCTGTATTTTGGAAGTCTCCAGAAAGCGCAACAGTTTGGTCTGCAAGCCCAGCTCCATCTCGCAGATTTCGTCAAGAAACAGCGTGCCGCCAGAGGCAGCCTCCGCCGCACCCTTTTTATTGGCGATCGCACCGGTAAACGAGCCTTTCAAATGACCGAAAACTTCGGATTCCAGCAGATCCGCCGGAATCGCGCCGCAATTCAGCGGCACAAAAGGCCCTCTTGCCCGTCTTGATTCCGCATGAATCGCCTTGGCGGCCACCTCTTTACCGGTTCCGCTTTCTCCGGTGATGAATACTGTGGCCGAGCTGCGGCCTATATTCCGGATCATTTTATATATCTGCTGCATTTCCTCGGATTCACCGAGAAACCCGTGAAATTCCGATCGTGCAATGACGGGAACCGAAGGCCCGGCTGCGGGAACCGAAGCCTCGAAACTCAGCGCATTCTCCACAGCCCCCAACAGCTTTTTATCGTCAAACGGCTTGACCAGAAAATCAAAAGCGCCTTCGCGCATCGCCTCGATCGCCTTGTTAATCGAGCCATTTGCCGTAATGACAATCACCTTAGCCCCACCGGCAAGTATTTCGGCCATCAACTCCATGCCGTCCCCGTCCGGCAGCGTCAAATCAAGCAAGATCACCCCGAAACGCTCTCTGCCTATTTCCATGCGCGCCTGCAAAAGCGTATCACAGGCAACAACCTCGTATCCCGCCTGTTGCAGCACCGAGCGATACAGCATAGCCAATGATGAAGTATCCTCGACCAGCAGCAGCGGCTTTGTCATTCCAGTTTTCACCTAGCGATCCAGTTCCTGCTCAACAAATTCCAGAACCCCTGATATACCATTGAGGCAACGCTCTGCCAGCGGCAAAATATCACTCCATTCGCTGGTTTTGGCCTGCGCATTCAGCTTTTCAGCCAGATGCTGAAGCTTCACAGCTCCGATGGCACCGGCCACCGAAATCAAAATATGGGTATTGGCGCGGATGGGGGCCGCCTCTTTGGCCAGCACACCGTCGCGAATGCCGTTTTGCACGCTTGCCAGATCCTTTTGCACCTTTTCCAACAGCTCCTGCATGGAGGCATGCCCGATAATTTCCTGCAGGCCGTTATAGATTTCCATCTCCATCTCGGCACCGGTGCCCGGCTTGCGGGAAGCCGGGACCGCATTGCCGGTATGTTTCAGTATCGCACGACCAAAAGCGGAAATATCGGTCAGTGGCTTGGCAATGATACCATCCGCTCCGGCACGCATAATCCGCTCCCGATGCTCGGGCAGCACATAAGCGGTAAGCGCCAAAAGCTTTACTTTAGCTTGCGCACCCGCCTGCCCTCTTATTTCGCGCATTACTTCCAGCCCGGATTTGCGCGGCATTTCGATATCGATCAGGCCGAGATTATAATCTCCGCTCCGGAATTGCTCCATCGCCTCGACCCCGTCAGAAGCGGTTTGCACCCGCGCATTCATTTTTTTCAGCATTTGCACGGCAACAAGCTGGTTGGTTGGATTATCCTCGGCCAGCAATATTCGCAAATGAGAAAGGTCGGGCAAACCCGCTATCGCCCCGGCCTCGACCCGAACGGGCGGCGCTGCCTTCATTTGCAGGTCCTCGGGAAAACGCAAAATGACTTTGGCGCCGCCGCCTTCCCTGTTTTCAACCGCAATCGCACCCCCGGCCTTCTCCATAAGCGAATGCGCGATATAAAGGCCGATGCCAGAGCCGCTCTCGAGGTTTTCCGCAGGCCGCCCACCCAGAGAAAACTGCTTCAGCAGCGCTGAATCACTGAAACCGGGCCCTTCATCCACAATCTCGATCTGGAAATCTTCTCCTGCGCAGAAAGCCCGTAGAAAAATGGAGCCGTTCGAGGCAAATTTAATGGCATTTCCGATCACATTATTGCATACGCGCAGAAAATCCAGCCGGGGCATCCGCAGGGAATCAGGCAAACCGTTTCCGCATTCGGTTTGATAGCTCAAACCCTTTTGCACCGCTTCCCCGGCCCATCTCCGCTCCAGCTCAGCAAAAGCTTCGGCCAGATCGGTAACCGGGGTCTCGGATGGTTGGCCGGCGGCATCATCCAGCAGCTCCAGCATATATCGGGCCGAAACCTTCACTTGGGCAAGATGATCTGCGGCCGCGCCGTCCAGCGCTGAATCCTCCAGCAATTGCACCGCGCAAACCAGATGTCCAAGCGCCGAGCGAAGATCGTGTGACACAAGCAAGTGCCCTACCGAAGCGGCAGGGGCCTGTGGCAGGTCGGCAATATGTGGATGAATCTGGGTCAATGGAATGCCTCTTGAAATCAGCCCGGCGGGCCATAATATTCTTATGGTTGCAGTATGGCCAAATTAGGGCAAAGATGTTACCTAAAAGTTTCGAGCAATGCCTGAAGCCGCGTTTTTAGCCGCTCTGCCTCCTGCGGCATTTCGGCGACAAAATCATAAATCTCCGGTGCGCGCGGCCGGCCAATGCCACATACAAGTGCCGAAGGGTGGCTTTTTCGCATCGCATCCACCGCTTGCGCCTCGTCTCCCGCGCCAGCTTCCATAATCACCACATCCGCCGTTTCATCGCTGTCCTCTGGCAAGAACCGTGCCGGAAAACTGCATATTGCCGATTTGAAAACCATCTCCATCGGCACCGACCGCATTTTCATTTTGATCTTGAGTGTTTCGGGCTGCACCACTTTGGCCGGCACTTCGATTGCCAGAATAATCTTTCCATCCTCCGGCGCTTCCAGCCGAATTTCCCCCTGCATCTTGCCCACCAGCGTGCGCGCCACCGAAGGCCCCAGCACCTCGGAGGCAAAACGGTCATCGCTTTCGCGGGTTTCGCCGAAGATCAGCTCGGGAGACCAGCCGCCATCCAGATAATCCACCAGAATCCGGGTGCATAACCGGCCGGCATCATACG
>JALSHK010000058.1 GCA_026982275.1 Paracoccaceae bacterium
TCTGTCTTGCAACATTTCGGCGATGGGCAAAAAAAAGGCCCGCATCTCTGCGGGCCTTTTCCTTTAATTAATCCGCTGCAACAGCGCATCCACGCTGGCCTTGGCATCGCCATAAAACATCCGTGTATTTTCCTTGAAAAACAGCGGGTTTTCAATGCCGGAATAGCCCGTCCCCTGCCCGCGCTTGCTGACAAACACCTGCTTGGCTTTCCAGACCTCAAGCACCGGCATACCCGCAATCGGAGAATTGGGATCTTCCTGCGCGGCGGGGTTTACGATATCGTTGGAGCCGATCACGATCACCACATCGGTTTCGGGGAAATCCTCGTTGATCTCGTCCATTTCCAGCACATAATCATAAGGCACCTTCGCCTCGGCCAACAGCACATTCATATGGCCCGGCAGGCGGCCCGCGACGGGGTGAATGCCAAAGCGCACCTCTTTGCCGGCGGCGCGCAAGCGTCTTGTGAGTTCGCTTACACTTTGCTGGGCCTGCGCTACCGCCATACCATAGCCCGGCACGATCACCACGCTTGAAGCCTCCTCCAGCGCCGCTGCCACACCATCGGCATCAATGGCGATCTGCTCGCCCTCGATCTCCATCGCCGGGCCGGTAGTGCCACCAAAGCCACCAAGGATCACATTGATAAATTTGCGGTTCATCGCCACGCACATGATGTAGCTCAAAATCGCCCCCGAAGAGCCAACCAGCGCCCCGACCACGATCAGCAAATCATTACCCAACGTAAACCCGATCGCCGCCGCCGCCCAGCCGGAATAGCTGTTGAGCATGCTGACCACCACGGGCATATCGGCGCCGCCAATACCCAGAATCAGGTGCCAGCCGATAAAACCGGCAATCAGCGTAACCAGAATCATGGTCCAGATACCGGCACCGCTAAAATAGAGCAGCCCGAGGATGATAGCCACCACCAGCGCGCCGGCATTGAGCATATGGCCTCCGGGCAGTTGCACCGGCTTGCCATCGACCTTGCCTGCCAGCTTGCCAAAAGCGATTACCGAGCCGGTAAAGGTCACCGCACCAATGAATATACCGAGGAAAACCTCGACCTTGAGGATAGCGATTTCTACCGCGTCTTTCTTCCACAGGCTTTGCCCGAAGCCGCTGATATCCGCTTCGGCCAAGGCTATGCCCGATGCTTTCATCGCCTCGATCGAACTCAGCATCATATCGGCATTCAGCCCGATAAACACCGCCGCCAGCCCGACAAACGAGTGCAGGGCCGCCACCAGTTGCGGCATTTCGGTCATCTCGACCCTTTGCGCTACAATCACGCCGCCAACCGCGCCAATGGCAATGGTGATAACGAGCAACCAGTAGGATTGCACCTGCGGTCCCAAAACCGTGGCCGCCACGGCTATAGCCATGCCCGCAATACCATACCAGATGGCACGCTTGGCCTTTTCCTGGTTGGAAAGCCCGCCAAGGGCCAGAATAAACAAAACCGATGCGGCGATATATGACGCCTGAACGAGACCAATATCCATGATGCCAGCCCTCCCTTAACTTTTCTGGAACATGGCAAGCATGCGCCGTGTAACCATGAATCCGCCCACAATATTGATCGAGGCAATGAGAACCGAAATACCTGCCAGCAAGGCGACGAACCAGCCCCCCCCCGAGACCTGAAGCAGCGCGCCGATCACGATAATACCGGATATCGCATTGGTAATTGCCATCAAGGGCGTGTGCAGCGCATGCGAAACATTCCAGATCACCTGGAAGCCGATGAACACCGCCAGCACAAACACAATAAAACTCTGCATAAAGCTGGCCGGCGCATAAAGCCCGAGCACAAACATCAAGGCCCCGCCCACAAGCAGCAGTTTGGTTTGCTGCGCCCCGGCCGCGCGCATCTTCTGTGCCTCGATGGCCTTTAGTTCTTCGGGTGTCTTTTCGGCTGCTTTTGCCGGCGGCTTGGCCTGTGCGGCCACCTTGAGCGGCGGCGGCGGGAAGGTGATCTCGCCCTGATTCGTAACCATCGAACCACGGATCACGTCGTCTTCCATGTCAAACACCGCATTGCCATCTTTTTCAGGCGTCAGATCGTCCATCATATGGCGGATATTATTGGCATAAAGCGTGGAGGATTGCGTGGCCATCCGGCTCGGGAAATCGGTATAGCCAATGATGGTTACGCCATTTTTGCTGGTGATTTTTTCGTCCATCACCGTCAGATCACAATTGCCACCTTTTTCAGCCGCAAGGTCCACAATCACCGAGCCGGGCTTCATGGCGGCCACCATATCCTCCAGCCAAAGCTTGGGCGCATCGCGGCCCGGAATGAGCGCGGTGGTGATCACGATATCAATCTCGGGGGCCTGCGCGCGAAACAGCTCCAGCTGCTTTTCGCGAAATTCAGGGCTGGAAACGGCCGCATAGCCGCCATCGCCCGAGCCATCTTCGGTAAAATCGAGAAAAAGGAATTCCGCGCCCATGCTCTCGATCTGCTCGGCCACTTCGGGGCGCACATCAAAGGCGCGCACAATCGCGCCCATGCTTTGGGCCGCACCAATCGCGGCCAAGCCGGCAACACCCGCGCCGATCACCAGCACCTTGGCCGGCGGCACCTTGCCCGCCGCCGTGATCTGCCCGGTAAAGAAGCGGCCAAAATTATTCGCGGCCTCGATGACGGCGCGATAGCCGCCGATATTGGCCATGGATGACAGCGCATCCATCTTTTGCGCGCGGGAAATACGCGGCACCATATCCATCGCCAGCGTGGTTACGCCTTTGGCCTTCAGGCTTTCCAGCAAGGCCTCCGATTGCGCGGGCCATATAAAGGATATCAGCGCCTGCCCCTTGGTGAATCGCTTCACCTCTACCGGCTCCGGCGCGCGGACTTTAATAACAATATCAACGGCCTTCCACAGGGCAGCAGCGGTTTTCACCACCTCGACACCGGCTTTCCTGTAATCCTCGTTGGAGAAATTCGCCGCAGCCCCTGCTCCGGATTCCACCACACATTCATAGCCGAGTTTTTGCAAAGCCGCGGCGGATTGCGGCGTCATTGCCACCCGCGCTTCTCCGGCAAATATCTCTTTTGGCGCACCAATTTTCATATCAATCCCTCAATCATCATCGTCGCCACCCAAGGCGCATCATAAAGCTATAACGATATATAGGGCGGTTGGGAAGTTTCCCAAAGAAAACATTCGCCAAATTCGGGCTTCCGGACGAAATAAAATGTCGCACCCGTCGCGCGTCCGGCATCTATGGCATTATTTATGAACAAATCCGGAAGTTTATGGAGCGGGCGATGAGATTCGAACTCACGACATCTTCGTTGGCAACGAAGTGCTCTACCACTGAGCTACGCCCGCTTCGTGAGGCTGTATATAGAGAATTCGGAACGGGCTGCAAGCGGAAATTCACCGCTTGGCCGAATTATTTGAAGCCAGCGGAAAATCCGGCAGAATTCGGGCAAAATCGGGAACAACCCCTGCCGGCGTGCTGGCATTCTTGTCCCCGCCAAACAGCATCGCATAACCATGCACCAAAGACCAGACCAGCACTTCGGTGCTATGCGCCTGCCCGCTGGGCGGCTCAAAAGGCGCGCAGGCCTCGCTCAACACCTGATAGGCGCGGGTTGATTCCAGCTCCAGCTCCTTCAATACCGAAGCATTAATCCGGGGCAATAAATCTCCGAAATCCTGAAACATGAACCGAAACAACGCCGCATGGCTGGCCGAAAACGCCAGATACCCCTTACAAATCGCCACCAGTTGCGCACGCGGATCCGGCCCGGCTTGCGCCCGGTGATCCTTCATCGTTTGGGTGAAAATCCGGTATCCCCGCGCCACAATCGCGGCTTTCAGGCTCACCAGCCCGTTAAAATGATAGGCCGGTGCCGCATGGGATACCCCTGCGCGCGCCGCGCATTTCCGCAGGGTCAGCGCCTCTGGTCCGCCCTCTTCCATCAAGGCCAGCCCCGCGAGGATCAAAGCCTCGCGCAGATCGCCATGATGGTGTGTGCTTTTGCTCATGGCCCATATTCGGCCAACCCCTTGACAGTGTCAAGCGCCGCCGCTAGCTTGACATTGTCAAAATAAAGGACCGATCATGACCAACTCCCGCATACCCCTCATCACCGCTACGGTGTTAAGCCTGCTCGTCGCACTGGCATCTTACCGTTTTCTGGCGTTTGGCCTGCCGCTGTCATTTCCGGATATGCTCGGACAGATCGAGCAGCGGCGCCTCGCCTTTATCCTGCATGTTTCGCTGGCACCGCTTGCACTGGCCATCGGGGCGGTGCAGTTCTTTCCTTCCATACGCAAACACAAGCCACTGCACCGCTGGCTGGGGCGCATCTATGCCGTTACCATTCTGATCAGTGGCGCGGCGGGGATTATCGTTGCCCTGAATGCGGCAGGGGGGCTTTCGGCGCAGCTCGGCTTTGCTGTTCTGGCGGTGCTGTGGCTCGCGGTAACCGCAAATGCCGTGCGCCATGCCATGGCCCGGCGCATCGGCAAGCATCGCCGCTGGATGATCTATTCCTTTGCGCTCACCTTTGCCGGTGTTACCCTGCGATTGTGGCTACTGCCGTTCATGGCCATGGGGTTCAGCTATACCGAAGCCTCGGTCTATCTGGCCTGGCTGGCATGGCTGCCCAATCTGGCTTTCGCATGGTGGTGGCTGAACCGCTAGCGCGCACCAAACCATTTGCGGTAAATCTGCTCGTAACTGCCGTTTTCCCGCAACCGCAGCAGGCTCTGGTTCAAAGGCTCGGCCAGATCCGAACCAGAGGGCAGCACGATCCCGTAATTTTCGCGTAAAAATACGGCGCCCGCCAGCGCCGCATCCCCCTGCGATGTGTTTACGTAATACGCCAGAACCGGCGCATCAAATACCACCGCATCCAGCGCCCCGCTTTCAAATGCAGACAAAAGCCCGGCAAGGTCGTCATAGCTTCGGTGGCTCAAATCACGGCCTTCAAGATAGGCGCTCGCCGTTGATCCCCGCGTGGTGCCCACCTTTTTTCCATAGAGATCATTGACCGAATTCACCGTGCTTTGTATTTCCGCCACGGTCAGCGTGGCCGTAATTTTTGCAACCACCAGCGATACCACAAAGAGCGATGACACAACAAGAACCACACCGAATATCCGGCCAAAGGGCGAGCGCGGCACCCGCTCTTCAAACCCGCCATTGACCACAAGATTGAGCGCCCACCAAAAGGCCGGAAACGCGGCCTCTTTGGCAGGCTTGTCAAAATACCCCGCCTGTCCGCGCTCGAACCGCCACATCAACATACCGCCGACAAACAGCACGCCAAAAGACAGGGCAATCGCCAGCAGTATGTCTCTGGAGAACAGTGCCGACCAGATAGACGGGCTGGCCGCATCTCCATGCACCATGATCTGTAATCCGGATTCAAAAATCGGCTGGGAGAAATCGAAATCCGCCTCCCGCGCTGCGGTAATCGAGATATTGGCGATGGCGGCATCCGCTTCGCCCTGCGCGACCATATCCAGCATATCGCCGAATTGCCCGACCCGCTGAATGCGGGTTTCCCGCCCCATATCCGCCACCAAAGCGCGCCACAGATCAAGGCTGAAGCCGGTATCGGCTCCGTTTTC
>JALSHK010000059.1 GCA_026982275.1 Paracoccaceae bacterium
ATGCTGACCTTCTATCTGATCTGGTGGGCGATTGGAGTGGTGGATGGGCTGATCGTGCCATGGGTGCCGAAAATCTACAATCCCTCCACCTATCTCGGGGTGGATATTGCCGGCTTTGGTGTAATTGTATTCCTGATATTCACTGCCGCTGTCGGGGCGCTGACCAAGGGACTTTTCGGACGGCAGCTGGTTAAATTCGGCGAGAATTTCGTGGACCGCATGCCGGTGGTGCGCAGCATCTATAATGCGCTCAAGCAAATTGCCGAAACCGTGCTGAGCCAGAGCAACAATTCCTTTCAGCATGCCTGCCTTGTGGAGTACCCGCGCAAGGGCATCTGGGCCATTGCCTTTGTTTCGACCAAGACCAAGGGCGAGGTGCTGGAAAAATCCGAACCGGATGAAATGTATTCGATCTTCCTGCCCACCACGCCAAACCCGACCTCGGGCTTTCTGCTTTTCTTGCCGCGCAGCGATGTTGTCTTGCTGGATATGACGGTGGAAGAAGCCGCCAAGCTGGTGATCTCTGCGGGCCTTGTAACCCCGCCAACCGCTGCCGAAGTAGCCGCAGGAAAAAAGCTGCCCGCCCCTAAATGATCGCCGCCCTTTCTACCGGGTTTTTGACCTCCTTTGCGCTTATTCTGGCCATTGGTTCGCAGAATGCCTTCGTGCTGCGACAGGGGATATTGCAGCGCCACGTGTTTGCCGTCAGCCTGACCTGCGCGCTTTCCGATGCGGTGCTGATCGGGCTGGGGGTGGTGGGTTTTGGCGCGATGGTGGCGCTATTTCCTTCGCTGCCTGCGATCATGAGCCTCGCGGGTGCGGTGTTTCTGTTTGCCTATGGAAGCTTGCGATTTTGGGCCTCCTGGCGCGGGCAGGGGCATCTGGAGCTGGGCCGGTCGACCCAGACCCTGCGCGGCGCCATCGCCACCAGCCTGCTATTTACCTGGCTGAATCCGCATGTGTATCTCGATACATTGGGCCTGATCGGGGCGGTTTCCACCCGGTTTGATATGCTCGCAGACAAGGTCTGGTTTACCATCGGGGCGATTTTTGCATCTTTTATATTTTTCTTTTCATTAGGTTACGGTGCGAAGTTCATCTCGCCATTTATGCAATCCACTCGCTCATGGCGGATATTGGATTTTGCGGTCGGGGTATTGATGTGGGCTTTGGCCGCCTCACTGATTCCCGGAATCACCGCTTGAGAATCGCTCTGGCAGCAAATCTGACACGCATTGCCGGATTCAGTGTTGAAAATGTCACACTCCGGGCGATGAATTGAACTTAATAGGCTAAGATCGCCATTTATAACAGTTTTGCAGAATTATTCCCTTGGCGGAAAGCTGCCCAAGGATTATAAGGGAATCACTGCTCGATAGGTTTCTTGCCTGTATGAAACCTGCCTCAAGACTTAGCGCCCTCCTCGTGAGGGCGTTTTTTTTTGCTGTTTCTCAGCCATTTGATTGCGAGGTCACCCATAGGATCACCGCATCCTCCGGGCTGATCGAGATCATATTATGGCCCATGGTAGCGTCATAATAGGCGCTATCTCCGGCCTGCAAGCGCACCGGCTGGTAAAACTCCGAGAAAAACTCGATCTCGCCGGATAGCACATAGAGGAATTCCTCGCCATCATGGCGCACCCAGCCGTCAAATTCCTCAAAGGCGCGGGCGCGCACGGTGGCGCGGTATGGCAGCATGCGCTTATGGGTGAGATCGGCAGCGATAATTTCATGCTCGTAAGTGGCGGTAATATGCGCCCGCCCTTCCCCGCCCCGCGTGATAGAACGCCGCGCCAAAATTTTGCCCGAAGCAGGCGGGGTGAAGAGCTGCGGCACCGAAATTCCCAGCCCCGAGGCCAGCTTTCGCACCGCTTCAAAGGTCGGAGACATCTGGCCGTTTTCGATTTTGGAAAGGGTGGAGCGCGCCAGCCCCACAGCTTCGGCGGTCTGCGCCAGCGTCCAGCCGCGGGCCTTGCGCAGGGTGCGCAACCGCGCGCCAAGGTCAAGCTGGGCCGGGGTCTCGCGCTCGCGTTTGTCGCGCTCGATCGAGAGAACTGTAGGTTCGGGTAGTTCTGGCATAATATCCTCGATTTCTGTCTTTATGCGCGCTCGCTGCGGCATCGGCAAGAGCGGATATTCCGTTGCATACCCATTCGCTTTGCGCCAATGTAGCCCGAAAGCGAGGCCACATGACCAGCATTGAAATCATATCCGACCCGATCTGCCCCTGGTGCTATATCGGAAAAACCCGCTTTGAGCGCGCGCTGGCCGAGCGGCCCGATCACGGGTTTGAAATCAGCTGGAAGCCGTTTCAGCTAAATCCGAATATGCCGCCCGAAGGCATGGACCGGCGCGAATATCTGGAGCGGAAATTTGGAGGGAAAGAGGCTGCATGGCAGGTTTATGAAGATATCCGCAAGGCCGCAAAAGGAGATGGCCTGAAGCTCAGGCTGGATAAAATCACCCGCACCCCCAATACCGTAAACGCCCATCGGCTGATCCACTGGGCGGGAATTGAAGGCGTGCAGAACGAAACCGTAGCGGCGCTATTTATTGCCAATTTTGAAGAAGGCAAGGATATTTCCGATCCCGCGCTGCTGGCCGATATCGCCGAAAGCGTCGGCATGGAGCGCGAAGTGGCCCTGCGGCTGCTGGCCTCGGATGCGGATCGGGACGAAACGATTGCCGAGGATGCCAAGGCCCGCGAGATGGGGGTTCAGGGCGTCCCGACCTTCCTTATCGATGGCCAGTATGTGGTGACCGGCGCGCGCGACACCGCCTTCTGGGTGGACCTGATCGACGAGATCAACCAGATCAAAGCCGCCAATATATGAACCTGCGTTTTATTGCGCTGGTGGCCCTGCTCACCAGCCTGCTTGCTTTTGGCACCGATGCCATGCTGCCCGCCCTGCCCGAGATCGGGGCGGCGCTGGGGGTGAGCGAGCCTAATCGCGTGCAACTCGTTGTTTCGAGCTTTATGCTGGGTGCGGGGCTGGGGCAGCTTTTTTTCGGGCCGTTTTCGGATTATCTAGGCAGAAAACCGGCGATCCTGCTGGGGCTTGGCATATTTATCGCGGGCTGTGTGGTGTCGCTTATCGCGCAAAGCTTCGAGATGATGCTGGCGGGGCGGGTGCTGCAAGGCCTCGGGGTGGCGGGGCCGCGCACGGCCAGCATTGCCATGGTGCGCGATCTTTACAAGGGCCGCGAAATGGCGCGGATCATGTCTTTTGTGATGGTGGTGTTTATCCTTGTCCCGGCCTTGGCCCCGCTGATGGGGCAAGTGGTGATGCTCGCATGGGGCTGGCGCTCGGTATTTGTGTCTTTCATCCTGTTTGCGATGCTGGCCTTTATCTGGATGGCGCTTGGCCAGCCCGAAACCCACAGAGCGCGGCGGCGGTTTTCTTGGCTGGATATGGCGCGCGCACTGACTGCGGTATTTTCCAATCGGCAAACCATGGGATTTGCCCTGGTTGCAGGGCTGAATTTTTCGGCATTTGTGGCATATCTCAGCTCTATAGAGCAAATATTCCGCGAGGTTTTTCTGGTTGGCCAGCTATTCCCGCTTTATTTCTCGATTATGGCTCTGGCGATCGGGGGGGCAGCCTTTATCAATGGCCATCTGGTCATGCGGCTGGGCATGCACAGGCTGATCACCATCGCCGTAAGGGCAATAGCCGGATTTTCAGCAATCTATACCCTCATCCTTTTGCTAGATCCTTCCGCCGAAAGCCTGTGGCTGTTTCTCGCATGGGGGGTGCTTTCGTTTTTCAGCGTCGGGCTGGTATTTGGCAATGTGAATGCGCTGGCAATGGAACCGATGGGCGAGAATGCCGGCATTGCGGCGGCCACTATCGGCGCGGTTTCCACCGTGATCGCCGTGGCCGTCGGCGTGCCGCTGGGGCAGCTATATGATGGCAGCACCTTGCCGCTGGTGGCGGGGTTTGCTGCGCTGGGGCTGGGCACATTGCTTATGATCCGGCTTACCCCGCGCTCGCCCTAGCCCTTGGCCAGCTTCGCCAGATCCTGCGCAATGGAAAACGCGCCTTTGATCTTGGCGGCATTATCGGGCCAGTCACGGCGCACCACGATTTTATTGTCCCGCACCCTGGCATGGCCGTTTTGCGCATGGATGAATTCCACCAGCCCCGCCGGATTGGCGAACCTGTCCTTGTGAAACTGGATGGTCGCGCCTTTTGGCCCGCCATCCAGCTTGGCAATCCCCGCTTTGCGACAGGCGGTTTTGATGCGCACGATATTCATCAGGGTCGTGACCTCGCGCGGCAGCTTGCCAAAGCGGTCGATCAGCTCGGCGGCAAAGCCCTCCAGCTCCACCTTGGAGCCAAGCGCGGAAAGCCGGCGATATAGCCCGAGGCGCACATCAAGATCCGCGACATAATCATCCGGAATCAGCACCGGCACGCCAAGATTGATCTGCGGCGCCCATTGATCATCATCCGATAGCCCCTCCAGCTCGCCCGCCTTCATCTTGGCAATCGCCTCCTCCAGCATTTCCTGATAAAGCTCGTAGCCCACTTCGCGCACCTGCCCCGATTGCTCGTCGCCCAGAATGTTGCCCGCGCCGCGAATATCGAGATCTTGCGAGGCAATGGTAAAGCCCGCGCCAAGGCTATCGAGCGAGCCAAGCACCTTCAGGCGTTTCTCGGCCTGCGGGGTGAGCGGCTTGCGTGGCTTGGTGGTGAAATAGGCATAGGCGCGGATTTTGGAGCGGCCAACACGGCCCCGGATTTGATAAAGCTGGCTCAGGCCAAACATATCGGCGCGGTGCACGATCAGGGTGTTGGCGGCAGGGATATCGAGGCCAGATTCCACAATCGTGGTCGCCAGCAGCACATCATACTGGCCGTCATAAAAGGCGTTCATCTTGTCATCCAGCTCGCCCGCCGCCATCTGGCCATGGGCGACGGTGAATTTCACCTCTGGCACCTGCTCGCGCAAAAAGTCCTCGATCTCGGCGATATCCTTCACCCGTGGCACCACATAAAAGCTCTGGCCGCCGCGATAATGCTCCCTGAGGAGGGCCTCGCGGATGGTGACCTGGTCAAATTCCGAAACATAGGTGCGAATGGCGAGGCGATCCACCGGCGGCGTGCCGATCAGGCTTAGCTCGCGCACGCCGGAAAGCGCCATTTGCAGGGTGCGGGGAATCGGCGTGGCGCTTAGCGTCAGCACATGCACCTCGGATTTCAGGGCTTTCAGGCGCTCTTTATGGGTGACGCCGAATTTCTGCTCCTCGTCGATCACCACCATGCCGAGATTGGCAAAACGGATGTTTTTCGCCAGCAAAGCATGGGTGCCGATCACGATATCAACCTCGCCGCGCGCTAGGCCTTCACGGGTGCGCGCCATTTCCTTGGTGCCGACAAAGCGCGACATTTGCCGCACCTGCACCGGCAGACCGCGAAAACGGGCGGCAAAGCTCTGGGCGTGCTGGCGCGCCAAAAGCGTGGTGGGCGCAATAATCGCCACCTGCACCCCCGACATCACCGCCACAAAGGCGGCGCGCATGGCGACCTCGGTTTTACCAAAGCCGACATCGCCGCAAATCAGCCGGTCCATCGCCTGG
>JALSHK010000060.1 GCA_026982275.1 Paracoccaceae bacterium
ATGGCGGAAGACCAGTATGAGCGCTTGGTTTCGGAGATGGAGAGCCATCATCAGGGTGCGCGCAATGCGGGGCGGCCGATGCTGCTTGAGGGCGGTTTGGACTGGAAACCGATGGGGTTTAGCCCATCCGACATGGAATTCCAGAAAACCAAGGAGAGCGCGGCGCGGGAGATTGCGCTGGCATTCGGGGTGCCGCCGATGTTGCTGGGGCTGCCCGGTGATGCGGCTTATGCCAATTATGCCGAGGCGAACAGGGCGTTTTACCGGCAGACGGTTTTACCGCTGGTGGGCAAGCTGTGCGGTGCGCTGGGGAACTGGCTTTCGGATTATTATGGCGATGTGATGAGCCTGAAGGCGGACCTTGATAGCGTGCCGGCGCTGAGCGTGGAGCGCGAATCGCAGTGGCGGCGAGTGGCGAATGCGGGTTTTCTGACCGATGCGGAGAAGCGGGCAATGCTGGGCTTGCCTGCCAATGGCTGAGCGCAAGACGGGCGGCTCGCGGTATTTGTATGAGCCATTTGATGCGGCGCAGGCGCGGATCGAGGCGCATGAGCGGGTGACGGACGAGCGCTGGAAGGGGCTGGAGCGGCGGCTGAACGGTATTGAAACCATGCTGGAGCGGCTGGAGCGGCGGATGTGGCTGGCGGTTTATGGTGCGGCGAGCCTGTTTCTGGCGAATGTCGTGG
Organism: Paracoccaceae bacterium; assembly: GCA_026982275.1. Lineage (GTDB taxonomy): Bacteria > Pseudomonadota > Alphaproteobacteria > Rhodobacterales > Rhodobacteraceae > UBA3077. The sequence goes on from JALSHK010000060.1 coordinate 687, forward strand.
TGGCGTTTTTGCAGGGATGAATGGGTGGTGGGGTGGAACCCCGCCCTACGGATTTCAAAATATAGAAAGGGAATGGGATGAATTATTCTCCTTTCGTAGGCCCTGCCTACGAAACCAAGTTTTGCGCGCTGGAGGAAGCGGCGGTAGATGGCGCGGTGATCAGCGGCTATGCCAGCCTGTTTGGCGCGGCGGACCAGGGCGGCGATGTGGTGCAGCCCGGGGCCTATAAGGCCTGCTTGCAGCGGCTGAAAGCCAAGGGCGGCAAGGTGAAAATGCTCTGGCAGCACGATGCGACCAAGCCGATCGGGGTGTGGGACGAGATCGTGGAAGACGCCAAGGGGCTGCGGGTTTCGGGGCGGTTGCTCACCGAAGTGCAGGCGGGCTTTGAGGCGCAGGTATTGCTGGAAGCGGGGGCGATTGACGGCTTGTCGATCGGCTATCGCACCAAGCGCAGCGAGAAGGCGGCATCGGGCCGCTTGCTGCACGAGATCGAGCTTTGGGAGGTGTCGCTTGTGACCTTTCCGATGCTGCAAGAGGCGCGTGTGCAGCCTTCTTCGGATGAAGAGGCGTTGGCGCAAAATCTGGCGGAGACCTTTCGGGCTGCCAGAGACATGCTGGCTTAGGCCGGCTTAACTTAAAGGAAAAACCAATGGGTAAAACCGAAACCAAGGCGCAAGGCCCGGCTGTGGAAGTGAAGGCTGCACTGCAAGGGTTCTTGTCTGAATTCAACGAGTTCCAAGGTGAGCTTAAATCGAAACTTAAAGAACAGGAAAATCGAATTAACATGCTTGATCGTAAATCTATCTCCCCCTCCCGCCCGGCGCTTTCAACGGCTGCCGATCTTGATATGCCGCATAAGAAGGCATTTTCGGCCTATTTGCGCTCGGGTGATGATGACGCGTTGCGCGGCTTGCCGATGGAAGAAAAGGCGCTCTCTACCGCCGTTTCCGCCGATGGTGGCTTTCTGGTAGATCCGCAAACCGCAGAACAGATTACCAGCGTGCTGCGTGGTGCTTCCAGTATTCGGGCAATCGCCAATGTGGTGCAGGTGGAAAGCACGGCATATGATGTGCTGGTAGACCAGACCGATATCGGTGCCGGCTGGGCATCCGAAACCGGCGCAACGGCCGAGACCGGCACACCGCAAATTGATCGTATTTCCATTCCGTTGCACGAGCTTTCGGCTCTGCCAAAGGCCAGCCAGCGCCTGCTGGATGATAGCGCCTTTGATGTGGAAGGCTGGCTGGCGGGCCGTATTGCGGATAAATTTTCCCGCGCCGAGAGCCTGTCATTTATCTCGGGCGATGGCATTGACAAGCCCACCGGATTTTTGACCCATACGGCTGTCGCGGATAATCTTTGGGCCTGGGGCAGTCTTGGTTATGTGGCCACCGGCACAGCCGGCGATTTCAACGCCGTCGATCAGGCCGATGCGATTGTCGATCTGGTTTATGCGCTGAATGCGCAATACCGCGCCAATGCATCTTTCGTGATGAATTCCAAAACTGCGGGAGCCGTGCGCAAGATGAAGGATGTGGATGGCCGCTTCCTGTGGTCCGATGGTTTGGCGGCGGGGGAGCCGGCGCGCCTGATGGGCTATCCGGTGCTGATTGCCGAAGATATGCCGGATATCGCGGTTGACGCGATGGCCATCGCCTTTGGTGATTTTGGCGCGGGCTATACCGTGGCCGAGCGCCCGGACCTGCGCATTCTGCGCGATCCGTTCAGCGCCAAGCCGCATGTTCTGTTCTATGCCACCAAGCGCGTTGGCGGGGATGTGAGCGATTTTGCCGCGATCAAGCTTTTGAAATTTGCGGTGGCCTAAGGCGCAAGCCTGGCCCTGCAATAGGTCGCCCCGTTCGGTGCGGCCGGCTCCCCTGTGCTTTCCGGTTTGCTGTTCCTCCCTCCGTATGGGCGGCACAGGGGATTTTATTTTTCTGGCGTTGCGTGGTGGGGTGGAACCCCGCCCTGCGCCTTATCGAACGGATAGAAATGCGCGGCACAATTCTTAAGGACCCGAATTCCGAACTGGCCTTCACGATTGATTGGCAAACCGAAGGTCTTTTGAAGCATGAGCAGGTGGTGGATGATCTCGGGTGGACGATACAACCCGTGGATGATGATGCCGATTGCCTGAGAATTATCGAACAAACGATCAAGGCGAGCTGCTCGCGAGCGGTGCTTTCGGGCGGGGTGGAAGGGCAGGTCTATCTGCTGACCTGCACGGTGGGCACCGATGCGGCGCGGGTGCTGAAACGCGCGGTAATCTTGCGGATTGCAGCGGGCAGTTTGAATGGAGATTTGAATGAGACTGATTGAAACGACAACGCTGACAGCGGCCAATCTGCCTATGGAGGAGTTCAAGGCGCAGTTGCGGCTTGGCACCGGCTTTACCGATAGCGGCACGCAGGATGTGTTGCTGGAAGCCTGCCTGAAGGCTGCGATGGGCGCGATCGAGGCGCGGACCGGCCGGATATTGGTCCGGCGGCGGTTTTTGTGGCGGCTGAACACCTGGCGGCTTGATGGCAATGCGCAGAATCTGCCGGTAACGCCGGTTACGGCAATGCTCTATTTGCGGATGATGGCGCCGGATGGAAGCTACGATACGGTGGATCCCGCCAGTTACACATTGCAACCCGACGACCAGCGGCCAAGAATTGTTTCGATCGGGAAAAGCTTTCCACCTATTGAAACCGGAGGTTCGGCGGAGATGTTTTTTATTGCCGGATATGCGGCATGGAAAAACATTCCTTCCGCGCTGAGCCAGGCTATGCTGATGCTTGCGGCGTCCTATTATGAAAACCGCGAGGGGATGATCAGCGGTGCTGCGCAAATGCCTTTTGGCATTTCGGCAATGCTCGAACCGTTCAAGCGTATTCGCTTGGGAGCCGCGCCATGAGCGCGCCAAAGCTGAGCCGCGCTTTGGTGCTGGAAGAGCTGGTGCGCGTGGCCGATGCCATGGGCGGCTTCACCGAGAGCTGGGTTGCCAAAGGCACGCTTTGGGCCAGCATGGATGCGCTGGGCGCGGCGGAGCGCATGGTGGGCGCGCGGATGCTTCCGGTGAGCAAATACCGCATTATCACCCGCGCTGCCCCCTTTGGTGCCGATAGCCGCCCAAGGCCCGACCAGCGCTTTCGCGAGGGCAGCCGCAGCTTCAATATCCTGGCGGTGGGCGAATATGACGAGGCCGGTCTTTATCTGGAGATCTGGGCCGAGGAGGGCAGGCTATGAGCTATGCATTGAGCGCGGCCCTTCAGGCGGCGGTATTTTCGGCCCTGCAAGGGGATGGCGCGATTGCGGCCGCGGTGACCGGCATTTTTGATGCGCCCCCCGGCGGGGCGGGCACGCCGCCAACGGGGGCCTATATTACCCTTGGCAATGAGGAGGCGAAGGACCGCTCCAGCGCCAGCCATCGCGGCTGCACGCTGGATATGGAGATCAACATCCATTCCGATTTCGCGGGGTATTCCGAGGCGAAATCCATCGCCGCCATGGTGGTGGACCGGCTGGATCTGGCCGATCTGCCGCTAAGCCGTGGCGCATTGGTGAGCCTGAAATTCTTGAAATCAAGGGCGCGCCGCGGCGTGGCCCCCGAGACCCGACGGGTTGTGCTGATATTCCGCGCAATTCTTGATGATGGCACAATATAAGGAAAGCATAAAATGGCAGCGCAAAAGGGCAAAGACCTTCTGATTAAAATCGACATGAGTGGCTCGGGGACGTTTTTGACGTTTGCGGGCCTGCGGGCGTCGCGGATTTCGTTTAATGCGGAAACGGTGGATGTGACCAATATGGTGAGCGCGGGGGGCTGGCGGGAATTGCTGGCGGGCACCGGCGTGCGCTCGGCCAGTATCAGCGGCTCGGGGGTGTTTCTGGATGATTTCACCGACGAGCGGGCACGGATGTATTTCTTCAACGCCGAGATCCCGCTATTTCAGGTGATTATCCCCAAGCTCGGCACGCTGGAAGGGCCGTTCCAGATTACCTCGCTGGAATATGCGGGCAATCATGATGGCGAGGCGACCTATGAAATCAGCATGGCCTCGGGCGGCGAGCTGAGCTTCATATCGGATCTGGCATGAACCCCTATCGCGGCGAGGTGTCGCTGGTGGTGGATGGTGCGCCGCGCGCCATGCGGCTTTCGCTCGGGGCCTTGGCGGAGCTGGAAGCGGCCCTGGGCGAGGATTCGCTGCTGGCAATGGTGGAGCGGTTTGAAACCGGCAGCTTTCGCTCGGCGGATCTGATCAGCCTGCTATTGGCGGGGATGCGCGGCGCGGGGCAGCCCATGGAGCGCGAAACCCTGGTAAACGCCGCCATCGAGGGCGGACCAATGGCGGCGGCCAAGGCCGGAGCGCTGCTGCTGAAGCGGGCCTTCAGCGTGGCTGATGAAGCGGTTTGACTGGCCCGCGCTGATGCGGCTGGGGCTGGGGCAGCTGCGGCTGCCGCCCGATCAATTCTGGGCGCTGACCCCGGCGGAGCTGGCGCTGATGGCGGGGCTGGACGGCGCGCGGGTGATGGACCGCGCCGGGCTGGCGGAGCTAATGGCAATCTATCCCGACAAGGAGAATGAAAATGGCTGATATTACATCGGATCTGGGTAATCTGGATATGGCGCTGGGCGATCTGGAAGGCTCGATCGCGGGCACGCAGGCGGTTACGGCCAGCTTCAAGGCGGAGCTGGCGGGGGTGAATACGGTGCTGGCCGCCACCAGCGCGCAGGCGACGGGCTTTCAGCGCTCGGTTGGCAGCAGCTTGCGAAACGCATTTGATGCGCTGGTTTTTGATGGCGGCCGGCTGACGGATGTATTGCGCGGGCTGACGCTTTCGATCGCGGATTCGGCGCTTGATTCGGTGCTGAAG
>JALSHK010000061.1 GCA_026982275.1 Paracoccaceae bacterium
TTTTGATAGCAGGCGGCATCGGGGGCTGCAAAGCGGATGGCGGTGATGATCTCGCCTTCATCCAGCGCGGTGGTGAACATGCCATCGAAGAAATCATCCGCCGCGATTTCGCGCGCATTGGTGATGATGGTGGCCCCGAGCGCCAGCGCGGCTGCCGGATAATCGGCTGAGGGGTCATTATTGGCGAGGCTGCCGCCGATGGTGCCGCGATTGCGCACCGCCGGATCGCCGATATTGCCCGCCAGTGTGGAAATGGCCCCGAGACCTGCGGCAGCCACTTCGGCATGGGTGGTGCCGGCACCGATGGTCACGGTGCTGCCTTCGCTGGACACGCCTTTCATTTCGGCAATGCCGCCGAGGCTGACCAATTTGGCCGGCGCGGCCAGGCGCTGCTTCATCGTGGGCAGCAGGGTTTGCCCGCCCGCCAGCGCTTGGGCATCTTCTGATGCCAGCGCGGCCACGGCTTCGGCCACGGTGGAGGGTTGCTCGAATTCAAAATTATACATGCTACTCTCCTTATTTCGCAGCTTGAATGGCAGACCAAACACGGTTTGGCGTTAGGGGCATATCGATATGGGTGACGCCCATCCCGCTCAGGGCATCGACCACAGCATTTACCACAGCAGGCGGGGAGCCGATGGCACCGGCCTCTCCGCAGCCTTTTACGCCCAGCGGATTATGGGTGCAGGGGGTTTGGCAGCTTTGGTCGACGGTATAATTTGGCAGATCGCTGGCGCGGGGCATGGCATAATCCATATAGGACCCGCTGAGCAACTGGCCGCTATCATCATAGACCGAATGCTCCAGCAGGGCTTGGCCAATGCCTTGGCCGATGCCGCCATGCACCTGCCCCTCCACAATCATCGGATTGATGATGTTGCCAAAATCATCGGCAGCGGTGAAGGCACAAATCTCTACCTTGCCGGTATCGGGATCCACCTCTACCTCGCAGGCATAGGCCCCTGCGGGGTAGGTGAAGTTATTCGGGTCATAAAACGCGGTTTCTTCCAGCCCCGGCTCCAGCGATTCAAGCGGGTAATTATGCGGCACATAGGCCGCAAGCGTTACCGCCCCCCATTCGATGGTTTTGTCGGTGCCCGCAACGCTGAACACCCCGTCGGAAAGCTCGATATCCCCCTCTCCGGCCTCCAGCAAATGCGCCGCGACCTTCTTGGCCTTGGCGATCACCTTTTCTGTGGCCTTCACCATCGCCGAGCCGCAAACCGCCAGCGAACGCGAACCATAAGTGCCCATGCCAAACGGGATTTTGGAAGTATCGCCATGCACGATGTCGATATTTTCTTCGGGAATGCCGATCATATCGGCCACCACCTGGGCAAAGGAGGTTTCATGCCCCTGCCCGTGGCTATGCGCGCCCACCATCACCGAGATATTGCCGGTCGGATTAACCCGCACCGTGGCGGCATCATATAGCCCGACCCGCGAGCCAAGCTGGCCCACAAGATTGCTCGGGGCAATACCGCAAGCCTCGATATAGCTGTTGATCCCCAGCCCGCGCAGCTTGCCATTGGCTTCGCTTTCGGCCTTGCGCGCGGCAAAGCCCGCCACATCGGCCAGCTCCAGCACCTTGTTCATGGTGGCATCATAATCGCCGGTATCATATTCCAGCGCCACGGGAGTGGTATAGGGGAACTGATCCGGCTGGATGAAGTTTTTGCGCCGGATCGAGACCGGATCCATGCCCAGATCGCGGGCGCATTTGTCTATCACCCGCTCGATGGAGAAGGTCGCCTCTGGCCGGCCTGCACCGCGATAGGCATCCACAGGAACGGTATTGGTAAACACCGCTTTTACATTCACATACACATGTGGCACGCGGTAATTGCCCGCCATCAGGGTGCCGTGCAAAAACGTGGGTGTTGCGGTGGAGAAGTTGGAGAGATACGCGCCCATATTGGCCATGGTATCGGTGCGAAACGCGATGAAAGTGCCATCAGCCTCGGTGGCCAGCTCGATCTTGGTGATATGATCACGACCATGGGCGTCAGTCAAAAACGCTTCCGAGCGGGTCGCGGTCCATTTTACCGGGCGGCCCAGCTTTTTCGCCGCCGCCAACACCAGCGCCTCTTCGCCGTAATGGAAGATCTTGGAGCCAAAGCCGCCGCCCACATCGGGCGCAACCACGGTGAGCTTATGCTCGGGAATGCCCATCACAAATACCGCGATCAGCAGCTTGGTCAGATGCGGGTTCTGCGAGGTGGTGGTAAGCTTGTAATCGCCCGTGCCCGGATCATATTCGCCAATGGACGCGCGGGTTTCCATCGCGTTGGGGGAGACCCGGTTATTGACCAGCTCCAGCGTGGTGACATGGGGCGCGGCTTTGATGGCGGCGTCCACCGCCTCGCGGTTATCCTCGATCCAGCCCCAGTCAAAGCAGCAATTATCATCGATTTCGTCATGCACGCGGTTATCGGAATTGGCGAGCGCATCGGCCATGCTGATGATAGCGGGCAGCTCCTCGATATCGGCCTCGATGGCCTCGGCAGCGGCCTGCGCCTCGGCGCGGGTTTCGGCAACGACCGCCGCGTAAGCATCGCCGACATGGCGCACCTTGCCATGGGCCAGCACCGGGCGTTTTGGCTCTTTCATCGGAGTGCCGTCTCGGTTGTTGATCGCCCAGCCTGCGGGATTGCCGCCCGTTTCGGTGAAATCATCGCCGGTAAAAATCGCCAATACGCCGGGCATGGCGGCGGCGGCGCTGGTGTCGATGGATTTGATAATCCCGTGCGCCACTTCGGAGCGCACAAACACCGCATAGGTTTGGCCCTGCAGGGTGATATCATCGGTGTATTTGCCGCGCCCTGTCAGGTAGCGAACATCTTCGCGCCGCTTCGAGCTGGCGCCAATTCCTTGGTCCTTAGGCATATGCTTTCTCCCTTAGCTGAGCGCGCTTGCGGCGGCTTGAATTGATTTGACAATATTGTGATAACCGGTGCAGCGGCAGATATTCCCGTCCAGATGATGCCGGATTTCGGCCTCGGTCGGGTTTTTGTTGGCCTCCAGCAATGCAGAAGCCGCCATCACCATGCCCGGAGTGCAAAAGCCGCATTGCAACCCGTGATGCTCCTGAAAGGCGGCCTGAATGACGCCAAGCGAGCCATCCTCATTGGCCATGCCCTCGATGGTAGACACCTCGCCACCATCGGCCTCGACCGCCAGCATAGTGCAGGATTTCACCATTTTTCCGTTTACATGCACAGTGCAGGCACCGCATTGGCTGGTATCACAGCCGATATGGGTGCCGGTCAAGTGCAGGCTTTCACGCAAGAAATCGACGAGCAATGTGCGCCCCTCGACCTCGCCGTTTACGGCTTTTCCGTTCACCGTCATCGATACGTTGGTCATATCTTCTCCCTGAGATTTGCTTTTTGATTGGCGGTAGTGTGCAACCATTTTGTCGCAGGGCAAAGGATTTTTTTCACAAAGCGCAATATCACCCGGCAAATAATGAAAATGAGCGGACGCCTGCCAGGCCAGCCACCGGCAAAACGAAACCATGCCCCGAAGGAAAGGGACGGGCGGCCAAATGGTATAACCTCTGATCCCAATTGCTTTTTGATTACAGGCGGGGTATCCCCTTGCAAGCAAGGAGACGCCCAATGATCGGAAGCCTGAACCATGTAGCCATTGCCGTGCCGGATCTGGAGGCGGCTATCGCTACCTATCGTGATACGCTGGGTGCCGAGGTCGGCGCACCGCAAGACGAACCCGATCACGGGGTTACCGTGGTATTCATCACCCTGCCCAACACCAAAATCGAGCTGCTATACCCTTTGGGAGAAAACAGCCCGATCAACCGCTTTCTGGAAAAAAACCCCGCTGGCGGCATTCATCACATCTGTTACGAGGTGGAGAATATCGAAACCGCCCGTGACAAAATGCTGGCTAACGGCGCGCGGGTGCTGGGCGACATAAAAACCGGAGCGCATGGCAAGCCCGTGCTTTTCCTGCACCCTAAAGACTTTAACGGAACCCTAGTGGAGCTAGAACAGATATGACCATCACCGCCGCCCTCGTGCTTTTCGCCGTTATCTGGTTTATGTTATTGATGATGGCCTTGCCGATCCGGGAACGATCCCAACAGGATGAAGGGGTGCGGGTGCCCGGCACGCCGGCTTCGGCACCGGTAAATCCGATGGTTGGCAAAAAGATGTTCTGGGTCACGGTCGTGACGGCCATTTTGTGGCTGCCGCTGGTGCTGTTTATCATCTATGGGCCGGTCACAATTGCGGATCTGGATTTTTACGGCCGCAATCGCTAGCGCGGCGGGTTTTTGGCCATTAGCCGATGGAATTGATGGGTGAAGGTGGCCACGCCCAAAAGCGGGATCAGCAGGTTCACCACCGGAATCGAGAGCGGGATTGCCATTAAAATACCGGCAAACCATATCTCCATCCGGTGGGCTTTGCGCAGCTTGTCAGCCCCGCGCAGCCCTAAATGGCGCATAGCCACCAGCTGGAAATACTCGCGCCCCAGCAGATAGCCGTTCACGATCCAGAAAATCACCGGTGCCAGCAGGGCCGAGGTGAAATAGATGATCAGCGCCAGAATATTCACCACCACCATAATCATCAAAAACCGGACCGCCTCGCCGATCATCGCCCCTATGCCCAAAGGTTTTGCTTTCGGGAAATCCGGATAATGCCTGGTTTCCACAGCATCGGCGATCTCTTCCAGAAAAAACCCGATAAACACAATCGCCACCGGAAACATCAGGAATACCGCCATCACCAGCGCACCGGTCAGGGCCATGCCGCCAAACCAGTCACCAAGCGGGATGGTGCCGAGCCAGGGCAGGGTGACCGAGCCGGGCAGAATCGCCGTTGCCAGCCGGATAAAGCCGAAATACGCGCCGCCAAACAGCAAGGCGCTGATCCCCAGCCCCTTGATCAGCACCCGGCGGAATTTCGGGTCCGTCAGCTGGCCCAGCGCCTTGGCGAAATCGCGAAACAGGTTCATGTCAGGCCTCTTGGCTAAGCATCGATCCAGCGGGTGAGGGCTGCAAGATCGGGCCGTGGCCGCTCGGGCGGGCGGCTGGTTTCACTGGCGATATGGATATATCCGGCGACAAATTCCTGCGCCTCCAGCCCCAGCCCCTGCGCCAGAAATTCACGATCAAATGCCATCGGGCCGCTCAGCCAGTTTGCCCCCCAGCCAGAGGCCAGCGCCGCATTCAGCAGCGCAAGACACACCGCACCGGCCGATAATATCTGCTCCACCTCCGGCACATCTTCGCGCAGCACCGGCGAGGCAATCACCGCCACCGCCAGCAGCCCGTCATTAAATTGCGCACAGGTCTTTTCGCGCTTTTCGTTTGGCAGGCCCAGCGCATCATACCGCGCTTCGGCCAAGGGGCCGAGTCGCTTCAGCGCCGCTTGTTTCAGCACCACAAAGCGCCACGGCTCCAGCTTTTTATGGTCCGGCGAGCGCGCGGCCATTTCCAGCAGGGTTTCGATCTCGCCCCTTGATGGCACCGGCAGCGCAAGGGTCTTGGCAGGCCTTGAGCGGCGGGTTTGTAAAAAAC
>JALSHK010000062.1 GCA_026982275.1 Paracoccaceae bacterium
AATGGCGCGCTTTGGTCGCGAAGCGCTGAATAATCCGGCGAATCCGTTTTCACAAAGCTATGGCGCGCGGGTTGGTGCAGCAGGGCTGGATATGTTTGTCAAAGCCACCAAGCGTTATGACAAGCCGGAATTCGAACTGGATCATACGGTTATTGACGGGAAAACGGTGAAGGTTTCCGAAGACATAGCGCTCAGCCTGCCCTTTTGTGATTTGCTGCATTTCAAGCGCGATACCGAGGCGAAATCGCAAAAACTGCTGATCATTGCGCCGCTTTCAGGCCATTATGCCACGCTTTTGCGCGGCACGGTAAAGGAAATGCTCCCCGAACATGATGTCTATATTACCGACTGGACCGATGGTCGCGATATCCCGCTAAGTGCCGGAGATTTTGATCTTGATGATTATGTGGATTATTTGATTGAATTTTGTGAAAAACTTGGCGAAGACGGGGAGCGCCCTGCTGTGCTGGCCGTGTGCCAGCCTGGCGTGCCGATGCTGGTGGCGGCGGCTTTGATGGCCACGGATAAAGCTCCCTTCCGGCCCAGCTCGATGACATTGATGGGCGCGCCGATTGATACCGCGCTGAATCCGCAAAAGCCAAACGAGCTGGCGACCTCCAGGCCGCTCAGCTGGTTCGAAAAAAATGTGATCACAAAAGTGCCGTGGCCGAATGCGGGATTCATGCGGCGGGTATATCCGGGGTTTTTGCAGCTTTCCGGTTTTATGTCGATGAACCTTGATCGCCATGTGAGCGCGCACCGGAACCACTTTCATAATCTGGTTCAGGGGGATGGGGATAGCGCGGAATCCCACCGGAAATTCTATGATGAATATATGGCGGTGATGGACCTGTCAGCAAATTATTACCTGCAAACCATTGAGCGGGTGTTTCAGAAGCGGTTACTGGCCGTTGGTGAATATGTTTATCGGGAAAAGCTGGTGAATCCATCCCTGATTACCGATATCGCCTTGATGACGGTAGAGGGTGAAAAGGACGATATTACCGGCCTTGGCCAAACCGAAGCGGCGCATAAGCTGGTGAAAACACCCGAGAAAATGCGCCAACACTATGTGCAGCAAGGTGTTGGGCATTACGGGGTTTTTAATGGTTCGCGCTGGCGAAACATCATTGCGCCAAAGGTTAAAGATTTTATCTCGGCCCATCGGAAAAATGGCTGAAACCCTGGATATTGGTGATCCGCCGGTCAGGGTTTTGCTGCGCCGAAATGCACGCGCCAAGCGGATGACGCTGCGAGTGAGCGCGGCTGACGGCACCATTCGCCTGACACTGCCCAAGCGCGGCAGCTTACGTTCGGCGAAGCGCTTTTTGCTGGAGCAGGAGTGCTGGCTGCGCGAGCAATCAGCCAGTATGCCAGCGCGAATCGTAATTTCGGAAGGCGTTTCCATTTCGCTTGAGGGTGAGGGTTTTACCTTGGATCGCCATCAGGGCACTCGGGTTATTATTGCGCCGGGAAAGATATTTTTGCCCATATCACGGCCAGCCGGCACTGCGCTGGAGGCGTTTATCAAGGCCCGGGGCAAGCCTGTGATCACATCTATGGTAAAGGCGGATTGCACGGCGCTGGGCGTGTCCTGTAGCGGGATCAGCCTGCGGGATCCGCGCTCGCGTTGGGGGTCTTGCAATTCAGAGGGTAAGCTTATGTTCTCATGGCGGCTATTTCTGGCCCCGCCTGTTGTGCTGCGCTATGTAGTCGCGCATGAGGTCGCCCATTTGCGAGAGATGAACCATTCCAGCCGGTTTTGGGCTGAGGTGGCTGGTTTGATGCCGGAATATGAGGTGCCCCGGCAATGGCTACGGCAAAATGGTGCCCATTTACACCGGTTCGATTTTAAATCCGCTTGACCTGTAATGCATTTGTGATCACAAATAGACATGGCATTGAAAAAAGAAATCAAAACCGAAGCGCTTCCGGCGCATGAGCAGGTATATCGGCGGCTGCGCAGCGAAATCATGAATGGTGCGATGAAGCCGGGAACCGTCCTGACCCTGCGCGGCGTGGCTGCCGGTTTCGGCTTTTCAATCACCCCGGTTCGGGAGGCGGTGCGGCGGCTTTGTGCCGAGGGCGCGCTGAGCGTTTCGCCTTCCGGACGGGTCAACACCCCCGAATTGAGCAATGACCGGATCGAGGAGCTGGCAGCCCTGCGGGCCTTGCTGGAGCCGGAGCTTTCGAGCCGGGCTTTGCCGCGCGCCCATACCGTTCTGATCGACCGGATGGAGGTTTTGAACGACACTATTGACCAGGCAATTATACAGGATGATGCGGCGGCCTATGTGCGACTGAATCTGGAGTTTCACCGCAGCCTGTATCTGCGGGCGCAAGCGCCGGCGATGCTGGCGATGGTCGAGACGGTCTGGCTGCAATCCGGCCCGACCATGCGGCAGCTATATGGCAAAAAGCAGCGGCGAACAGCTTCGATCAATCACCGGAAGATTCTCGCTGCCCTGCGCGCAGGCGATGAGCCAAGCTTGCGGCTGGCAGTGCGGCAAGACGTGCTAAACGGGCTGCGAATGCTGGCAGAATAGCGCGGATTACTGCCCGCGCACCAGCTTGGAAAAGCGATCGTAAATCGGCTCGGCAGCTGCAATAATCTCTCCACTTGTCAATGGGTTATCGCCTTTTTCAATCCCGTCCAGCAGGCCTCCTGCCTCCTTGACCAGCAGCAGGCCTGCGGCCATATCCCATGGTTTAAGCCTGCGCTCCCAAAAGCCGTCATAGCGGCCTGCGGCCACATATGCGAGATCCAGCGAAGCCGCACCCCAGCGGCGCACACCGGCACAAACCGGCAATATGCGGCCAAGGTCGGCGATGGTTTCGGGCAGATCGGCGCGGCCACCAAAAGGCAGGCCGGTGGCAAAAATGCTCTCGATCATCGCGGTGCGGCCCGATACCCGCAAGCGGCGGTCATTTACCCATGCACCGGCTCCTTTTTCCGCTGCAAAAAGCTCGTCTTTCAGCGGATCATAAATCACGGCAGCAACGATCTCGCCCTTGAATTCCAGCGCGATCGAAATTGCCCAATGGGGCAGGCCGTGCAGGAAATTGGTAGTGCCGTCGAGCGGGTCCACGATCCAGCGGCGGGTAGGGTCCTTGCCGATGATCTCGGGAAATTCCTCACCCAGAAACCCGTAATTCGGGCGGGTTTCCATCAGGATTTCGCGGATGGTTTCTTCGGCCAGCTTATCGGCTCTGGAAACAAAATCCCCCGGCCCTTTGGAGGAGACCTGAAGGTTTTCGACTTCATTAAAATCGCGAATCAATTTGCGAGCCGCAATGCGGGCAGCCTTGATCATCAGATTCAAATTGGCGGAAGCTTGGGACATCGGACCCCCCTAAAACAATGTGTAAGCGCCTCCTATAGGCGGTTTTATCGCAAAGGCCAAGGGGGCGATTGATTGATCCTGCCCCCGGGGCTAAAGTTGGCGCATGGTGCGGATATGGTATATTTTTCTGGTATTTTGGCTGGCAGGCCCTGCGGCGGCGCAGGATCGGGTGTCTCATATCGGTGTGCTGGCTTTTCGCGGGGCAGAAACCACGCTTCAGGATTGGACACCGCTGGCTGAATATCTGACCCGAACCGTGGAGGGTTGGCGCTTCGAGATCGAGCCGGTAACGCTGGTTTCGGCCCCCGAGGAGATAAAATCCGGGCATCTTGATTTTCTGGTAACCAATCCGGGGCATTATGTGGCGCTGGCCGCAGAATTTGGCCTTAGCCCGCTGGCAACGCGGGAAAAAGCCGATGGGCTGATGCGATTTGGCACTGCGATTATTGCCCGTGCCGATAGCGGTATCACCACATTGGATGATTTACGCGGCAAGCGGGTAGCGGCGGTTAGCCCTGATGCTTTTGGCGGATTCCAGCTGGGCTGGCATGAATTTATGTCGCAAGGGGTGGACCCGTTTGAAGATTTCGACCCGTTGAAATTTATGGGTTTTCCCCATGACGAAATTATCAGGGCGGTGCAGCGCGGGGATGTGGATGCGGGGATCATTCGCGGGGGATTGCTGGAGGCGCTGGCGGCGGAAGGGCGGTTTGATCTGTCGGAATTTGTGGTGCTGCACAGCAATAGCCAGATGGATTTTCCCTATATGGTCAGCGGACAGCTTGTGCCGGAATGGCCATTTACCGCAGTGCCGGGGGTGGAAAAAAGCTTGCGGGAATCGGTGACTTTAGCGCTGCTGTTTACCCAAAGTCTGCAAGGCACCGGGCTGGCGGATAAATGGTCGGCCCCGCTTTCATATGAGGGGGTGCGGGCGTTGAGTGCGGCCTATCATGCGCGGACGAAGCCCCAAAGCCTGCAGATCTATTTTGTAGGGGTATTTTTGGCATTGCTGTCTATTTTCGGCTTCATTCGTTTTCGCAAGCCGCAAATCGAAAAGATCGTGCCTGAAACCATGCCGGAAACGGATCCGCAAGCCGCCAAAACCATTGCGCTTTTTGAAAGGCTCACCAAGCGGGAGCGCGAGGTATTGGCACTTATCTGCCATGGTAGCGCTTCGAAGGATATCGCTGAAAAGCTGGGGGTGAGCCTGAAAACCATCGAGTATCACCGCTCCAATCTGCTGCAAAAAACCAAGGCCGGAACCACCGCGCATCTTGTTCAGCTCGCGACCCGTTTTGGCTATGACCTAGGGGATACCCTAGGAAAATAATTCAATATTCACGGGTATTTCCGAGTTACCTCCGCATAGCTTATGTGTGAGCCTTATGGGTAAGAACCGGGCTTGACCACGGTTCATCTACGAAGGGACTTTTGAAGAAGCTTGGCGGGAATGATAGAGCGGTTTTGGTTTTGGCCTGACCGCGCATTTTCGCGCTGGATCAGGATTGGCGGGGCCAGGACGGGCAATAAGCCCGCTGCGCCACACAATCTAG
This sequence comes from Paracoccaceae bacterium, assembly GCA_026982275.1. Classification (GTDB taxonomy): domain Bacteria; phylum Pseudomonadota; class Alphaproteobacteria; order Rhodobacterales; family Rhodobacteraceae; genus UBA3077. The sequence goes on from JALSHK010000062.1 coordinate 4,898, forward strand.
CAACGAGGCGCAGGAGGCTGCGCCTTTTAACGCCGGATCAACCGGCAAACCAACGGGAGAAAAATATGTTCAAAAAAATTGCGGCCGTGCTGACGGTGATTATGGGTATGGCGATTGCGATGCCGGCCCTGGCGCAGGGGGTGAACCACAAGATCGTATTTCATGTGGATGAAAACGATGCAAAGCTGATGAATATGACCCTGAACAATGTGCAAAACGTCACCAACTATTTTGAAAGCATTGGCGATACCGTTGAAATCCAGGTAGTGGCCTACGGTCCGGGCCTGAATATGTTTCGTGCGGACACCTCTCCGGTGGCGGACCGGATCGCTACCATGTCGCTTTCCATCGACAATCTGACATTTGCGGCTTGCGGCAATACCATGCGGAAAATGGAAGAGGCTTCGGGTAATCCGGTTGAGCTTCTGGACGAGGCCGAGGTTGTTACCTCGGGCGTGGTGCAGATCGTGCTGCTACAAGAGGCTGGCTGGTCTTACGTTCGCCCATAAGCGACGTCAGCGAAAAGCCTTGCGAACAGGGCGGGCTGCGCCTTCCGAGCAGCCCCTCCTCCCCTCCTCTCGCTCACGCGGGGGGAGGTTTTTTATGCGCGCTCGGCGTATTCCATG
>JALSHK010000063.1 GCA_026982275.1 Paracoccaceae bacterium
CCCATGAATTCTGGATCCAGCCCGAATCCTACCGTTTGGAACCGGGGCAGCCGCTCATTGCCGATATCCGCGTCGGGCAGGATTTTGTCGGCGATACACAGGCCTACATCCCCTCGACCATCAATTCTTTTACCATCACCGATGCCAATGGTCCGCGCGCGGTAACGGGCCGGATCGGCGATATTCCGGCGGTCAATATCCAGCCCCAAGCCGGGGGTTTGCAAATCCTGAGCCTGTTCACCACCACGTCGGTTTTGACATGGGACAGCTATCAGGAATTCGAAGAATTCGTGAATCTGCACGGCATGCCCTGGGTGCTGGACACCCACGCAGCGCGCGGCCTGCCCGATACCGGCTTCAAAGAGGCCTATACCCGCTTTGTCAAATCGCTAACCTCGGTCGGGAATGGCGCGGGGCAGGACCGCTTCACAGGTATGTTTTTCGAGCTGGTCGCAGGGCTGAATCCTTATACCGACGATTTAGGCGCCGGCATGCCGATCACGGTATTATTTCAGGGCGAGCCTTTACCGGGCAAGCAGGTCGATCTGTTTTTTCGCAATCCGGATGGCGAATTCACCAAGGTCAGCGTGAGGGCCAATGGCGAGGGCGTGGCGATGGTGCCAGACTTGGGCGCTGGAGAATATATGGTAAATACCGTGCATATGATCCAGCCTTTCCCCGCAGATATCGAACGCACAGGCGTGGTCTGGCATTCCATCTGGGGGTCTATCACCTATGCGGTAGAAGGCTAGCAGGCGCAGCGCCGGGAGCGATGCGCCTATTAGCAGCATTGCAGGCTAATTCAGACCATTGGCCCGCTGTAGCTCGCGAATATAGGCGATCAGCCGCTCCACTTCGGCATCCCCGATCTGGTCTTGCGGCGGCATGGCGCCAAATTGCCAATGATGCGGCGTAACGCCGTTTTGCACAGCGGCTCGAATGGCATAATCCGCATGGAATCTAGGCCGGTAGTTCGGGCGTAGCAGGGAGGGGCCTCGTTCGGTTCCGGCAATATTGACCCCGTGGCAAGCGGCGCAGGTGCCGTTGAAAATCACCTCTCCCTCGGCAGCCAGGGCGCTGAATTGCGGCACCACTATATTCTCCAGCGGCGCATCGACAGGGGCAGGGTTTCTGGAAAGCCAGAAATACGCCCCGCCGATCACCCCCAATACAACAACCCATTTTACAGCCTGTTTCACGAAACGGCCTCCCTCAATCCTGCTTTAGCCCTGGTCCCGGCCAGCCCCTCCAGAATAGGGCAATCCGGCCGGTCGTCACCATGGCATTTTTGCACCAGTTCCGACAAGGTTTTCTGCATGGCCTGCAAGCCGGCGATTTTCTCCTCGATCTGCGCCAGATGGCTATGGGCCAAAGCCTTCACATCGGCGCTGGCGCGCTCGCGATCATCATAAAGCGATAGCAAAGCACGGCATTCCTCGATCGAAAACCCGAGGCTGCGGGCCCTCTGCACAAACGCCAGCTTGTGCAGATCGTTTTCAGAAAACAAGCGGTAGCCATTGGTGCTGCGCCCGGGGTTTACCAATCCGATATCCTCGTAATAGCGGATGGTTTTGGCGGGAAGCCCGCTCTGGGTGGATGCGTCTCCGATATTCATTCGCTTACCTCCGGTTTCCAGCGTTTGAGCAAGATAGAGTTTCCGACCACACTGACCGAGCTGAAGGCCATGGCCGCACCGGCCAATACCGGATCAAGAAAGCCCAGCGCCGCGATCGGAACCCCGATCGTGTTATAGATAAAGGCCCAGAACAGGTTTTGCCGGATCTTGCTGGCGGTTTTCAACGACACATCCAGCGCCGCCCCTACCAGCCGTGGATCATTGCGCATCAGCACAAAGCCGGCGGTTTCGATCGCCACATCGGCACCGCCACCCATGGCAATGCCCAGCGTCGCCTCGGCCAGCGCCGGCGCGTCATTCACCCCGTCACCCACCATGGCCACATGCTTGCCCTGCGCCTGCAAAGCCGCCACTTCGCGGGCTTTGTCCTCGGGGCGCATATCGGCGATCACCTTGTCGATCCCCAGCTCTTCGGCCACTTTGGCCGCGGTTTCGGCATTGTCTCCGGTCATCAGATAGGCCGCCACGCCGCGTTTGTGCAGCAGGTCCACCGCCTCTTTGGCTTCCGGACGGATCGGGTCGGTATAGGCTACCAGCCCCACAGGCTTGCCGGCGCGGGAAAGCCAAACCACCGTGCGGCCACCATGGCGCATCTCCAGTGCCTGTTTTTCCTGCTCGGGATCAAGCTGCTCCAGCGCAAACCGGCCACGGCCCATGCGCACGATATCGCCTTCCACCGTCACCTCGATCCCCTCGCCTGCGGTGGCTTTGGCATCTTTGGCCTGTAATGGCTCAATACCGCGGGATTCCGCTTCGGCCACAATCGCCTTGCCCAGCGGATGCTCGGAGCCGGACTGCACCGCAGCCCCCAGCGCCAGCAATGAAGCCTCGTCGCCCACAAATGGCAGGATTTGCGCCACGCTGGGCTTGCCCAGCGTCAGGGTGCCGGTTTTGTCAAACACCACGGTATCAATCGATTTTGCCCGCTCCAGCGTTTCGATATCCCGGATCAGGATGCCGGCTTTGGCCCCCGCTCCGGTGCCCGCAACCAGTGCGGTCGGTGTGGCCAGCCCCAAGGCACAGGGGCAAGCAATAACCAATACCGAGATGGTAGCCACCAGCGCCGATTCAATCCCCGCGCCGCTCAACATCCAGAGAATGAATGTCAGCACTGCAATGCCAACGACCGCAGGCACGAATATGGCCGAAATCCGGTCCACCAGCTTCTGGATCGGCGCTTTGCCGACCTGAGCCTGCTCAACCATATGCGCCACCTTGGCCAGGGTTGTATCTTCGCCAACCCGCGAGGTGCGCACCTTCAGCACACCGCCGCCATTGATTGCGCCGGCAATAACCTCGTCTCCGACCCGGCGCAATACCGGCATGGATTCGCCTGTGATCAAAGCTTCGTCAAGCTCGCTTTCGCCCTCGACAATCACCCCGTCAACCGGCACCCGTGCGCCCGGGCGCAGCAAAGCGATATCACCGATTTTCACCAGCTCTACCGGGGTTTCGACCTCCTCACCGGCTTCGGTGATGATGGTCGCGCTGCTGGGCCGCAGCCCGAGCAGCTCGCGCAGGGCCGAACTGGCCGAGCGCTTGGCTTTGGTCTCGATGTATTTACCGGCCAGAACCAGCGTAATCACCACGGTCGAAGCTTCAAAATAAAGCATGCCCATCGCCATATCGCCAAGCGTTATCACCAACCATAGACTATATAGATACGCCGCCGAGGTGCCCATGGCGACCAGCAGATCCATATTCCCGACCCGGGATTTCAGCGCATGCCATGCGCCGACATAATAGCGCGCCCCGACATAGAATTGCACCGGCGTAGCCAGCAGCACCTCGACCCATGGCCGGACATGAAAGCCCAGCCCGAGAAATAGCGCCACCATCTGCGCCACCAGCGGCGCGGTGAGCATGGCCGAGAAGATCAGCAGGTATTTCATCTTTTTGAGCCGGGCCTTTTCGGCGGTTTCGTCATCCTGCACGTCTTTAATGCTGGCCCCGTAGCCGGTTTCCTCGACCACCTTTACCAAGGCATCAACACTGGTCAGCCTTGGATCAAAGCTGATAGTCGCGGTTTCGATTGCCAGATTGACCGTGGCCTCGGATACGCCCGAAGCGGCATTCAGCGCCGCCTCGATGCGGCCAGCGCAGGAAGAGCAGGTCATGCCCGTGAGATTCAGCGTAGCCTGCCCGCTGGCGCCCGGCTTTTTCATTTCCTCGGCCCCGTATCCGGCCTTGGTCACGATTTTCTTGATTTCGTCGGGCGAAATCACCGCCGGATCATAGCTGATGCTGGCATTTTCCAGCGCCAGATTCACGCTAACCGCCTCAACCCCTTCAGCCCCGCCCAGCGCGGTTTCGATGGTGCCCGCGCAGCTGGAGCAGGTCATGCCGGTGATGTTGATCTTGAACTCGTCGGCGAACTTGATTTCAGGCACCGGCGCGGCTTCGGCAGGGGCTTCCGCTTCCATTTCCGTTTCTTCTGCCGGTTCTAGCTTGTAATTCATTCTCAGCACCGCAGCTTTCAGCGCGTCGATATCGGTTTTGGCGGGGTCAAATTCAACCACAGCCTTATTCTCCTCATGGCTGACATCGGCGCGAGTAACGCCATTTATCGCCATCAGCCCCTCCGTAACGGTTTTTGAGCAATGGCTACAGGTCATGCCATAAACATCGATCTCGGCCAGCCCCTCTTTCGGGGCTTCCACCTTGTAGTCCAACCCGGTCACCACCGCTTTGAGTGCGCCAATATCGGTTTTGGCCGGGTCAAATTCGACAACCGCACGCTGCTCTGTATGGCTGACTTCCGCGCGCACCACACCATCAACCTCCTCGAGGTTCCGCTTTACCTTTTTGGCGCAGCCACCGCAGCTCATCCCGATTACCGGAAATTCCGCCTTGCCGCTCTTGCTAAAATCATCCATGATTCTACTCCATTTGCAATTCATTGCGCTTTAGATAGGGCTTCCAGCAAAGGGAAGGTCAAACGAAAACTTCCGAAAGCTGGAAGGTTTTTTGTAACCCACTGTAACGGCAGAATATTTTAGAGGATTATTATGTCAGCTGATGAATATGATAGCTTGCTGGATGTCGAAATTCATCGATATTTGGCCTTGAATGCCGGTTTTATGCCCGAAAATTCAAGCGTAGCGAATATAAGGAAGGCCTATCTGGCCTTTTGCGAATCAATTCAACCTGCCCTGCCGGATGTGGTGTTTCAGGATGCAGATATCGCGGGAGTTCCGACGCGGCGGTATTCAGGCCGCGCCCCCGACGCGCTTGTGGTCTATTTTCACGGGGGCGGCTTTGTGCTGGGCAATCTGGACAGCCATCATGCCATTTGCATGGAGATCTGTCACAAAACCGGACTGGATGTTCTGGCCGTGGATTACCGGCTGTCCCCCGAGCATCCATGGCCGGCCCATTTCGAGGATGCGCTGGCGGTGGTGCAGGCGCTGGACGGAAAAATCATTCTGGCCGGTGATAGCGCCGGGGCCACGCTGGCAGCAGCAGTAACCCTGAAGCACCGTGAAAAAATCCACGGCCATATGCTGATCTATCCGTGGCTGGATGTGCCCGGCGAGCATGAAAGCTTCAAAACCCATGCCGAAGCCCCGATTTTAACCGCGCAGGGGATTGTCGAATTCGAAGCCCTTCGGCTCGGGGGGCAGGCCCGCCCGCAAACGCCTGATTACTTGCCGCTGATGGGAGATGATTTCAACGACCTGCCGCCGAGCTATATTTCAGTTGCCCAATGTGATCCGCTTGCGGATGAGGGCGTGCTTTATAATACGCTGCATCTGTTTTCGGGCGGTGAATCGGTGCTGATGGAGGAGGCCGGGTTGATGCACGGGCATTTGCACGCGCGGCACCATTCGAGCAAAGCCATGGCGGCGTTTGACCATATCTGCGAAGGCTTGCAAAATCTCTCCGC
>JALSHK010000064.1 GCA_026982275.1 Paracoccaceae bacterium
CCGCGGCGTGCTGGACGGACATATCGTGCTGGAGCGCTCCATCGCCGAGCGCGGACGCTTTCCGGCGGTGGATGTGCGGCGCTCGGTATCACGCTGCCTTCCAGGCGTGGCCAATACGGGAGAAAATACCCTGATCAACCATGCCCGCCGGATTATTTCGGCCTATGAAAAAGCCGAGCCGATGATCCAGACAGGGCTATATGTGCGCGGCTCTGACCCGCTGGTAGACGAGGCAATCGCGTATTGGCCCAAGCTGGATGCGTTTTTCACCCGCGCAGGCTTTGCCAGCACCGATGATGCCTTTATCGAATTCGCAAATCTGATGGGCCAGGCGGACCCGAATCATGTGCCGGAGGATCCGGTGCTGAATGACCGGCCGCGCGATTTTCCGACCGGCTCCCTCGCCGCGCCAAAAGCCCCCGCGCCAGAGCTGGATGTGCGCATCAATACCGAAGCCTAGCGGCGCGTTCAGCTAGCCCTATATCGCAGCCTTGCGCCCGCGCCGCGCCTCACCCCCGGCATTTGTGGCAAGCGCCATAGCGGCAAGAGCCGCGTCAAACCGCGGCGCGGGTGCATGGCCGGAATACACGCAAGATCAACGCGCCGCTACCTCCTTTAGGTTGTGCTGCCTTTCCATTCGGCGCAAGCCTTCACGCGCCAAAATCCCCGAACTATCCACCGATCTGAGCGACTCTGATATATTCGCGCTAATCTCTCCATCCGCGATCAAAGCCAAATAACGCCCGCAGCATACCCGCAAAAAAGAGGTGAAATTCCCCAAATCATGATCCGCATCGATTGATTCATGATAAAGTCGCGTAATCACCTGATTGCTGCTCATCCCGTCCCTTTTGGCAATCTCCTCCAGCACCTGCCAGAAAAAATTCTCCATACGCACCGATGTCGCCACCCCGTCTATCCGCAAGGATCTGGTTCTGCTGCACCATAGATCGCTCTCTGCCCCAATAAACAATTCACACATAATAAACCCCGTTTACAAGATTTTCAAAAACTGCGCCATCCACTGCGGATGGGCCGGCCATGCTGGAGCCGTCACCAGATTACCATCGGTATGGGCCTCTGTCACTTCAATATCGGCATATTTCCCGCCCGCCGCCGTTACCTCCGGCGCGCAGGCCGGATAGGCGGAGCAAGCCCGCCCATCCAGAACCCCGGCCGCCGCAAGCAACTGCGCCCCGTGGCAAATCGCAGCCACGGGTTTGTCTGTTTCAAAAAAATGCCGCACCATGTCCAGCACCGCAGTATCAAGGCGCAAATATTCCGGTGCCCGCCCACCCGGAATAACCAGCGCATCATAGTCAGCAGGGTCCAGCCCGGCAAAGCTGGCATTGAGGGTGAAATTATGGCCGGGCTTTTCGCTATAGGTCTGGTCGCCTTCGAAATCATGAATTGCGGTTTTTACACTCTCGCCCGCCGCCTTGCCCGGGCAAACCGCATCCACCCTATGGCCAAGGGTCAGCAATAATTGAAACGGCACCATGGTTTCATAATCTTCGGTGAAATCCCCGGTGATCATCAATATTTTCTTGGCCACATCTTCCTCCTGTCGGTTTTCAGCAGTATGGCCAAGAATATCGCGAGCGGGTGTTATCGGTTTACTACAGGTTAACTTTATTTCCCCGCACGATGCAGGATCAGCAATTCCAGCCGCTTTATTTCCCGCAATACCCGATCCGCCTGAATTTGCGGCATCAGGCTCATCTTCATCATCCCCGCCATCAGGATCAGCACCGCAGCGCTCAGCCCCCACTTGATCGCCTCCAACAGCTCGACCGCCGCAAAAAACCGCCACGCCGCCCAAACGCCCAGCACAAAAAGCCCCCACTGCCCCAGCATAATCAGCCAGTTCAGCCAGCCCAGCTTGCCCCTGAACAGGCCGAAAGCGAGGCTGAAATACCCCAGCTCCCTTGTGCTTTTGATAATTTCGCTTTCCCGTTCGGACAGCGCCTCCTTGATCAATTCGTCAATGCTTGGCATTTTCATTTCCTTTCCAGATGAGGTTTCAATTGTTTTCGAGCGCTTGAGAGGCGCGATTTGACCGTGCCCTCGGGCACATCCATCGCAATGGCCACCTCGCGCAGGCTCATTTCTTCGAGATAAAACAAGCGGATCGTAGCCGCATGGGTAGGTTTGAGCCGCGCGATTGCCGCCTGAACCCCGCTTGGCGGCTCGGGGGGGGCTTCGGGCTGCACCACTTCGTCTGCCAATGCCCGCGCTTTTATATTTTGATCAATCTGCCGCGCGGCACGCCGCGAGGTGATCCGGTAAGCCCAAGCCAGAAACGCGTTGTCTTCGCGTAGCTTTGGCAAGCCACGGATAATTTCCACCCATGCCTCCTGCACCACATCGCACGCCTCTTCCTTATGGCCAAGCAGCCGATAAGCATGGGCAAACAGCCGCGGGCCAAAATGCCGAACCAGTTTTTCAAAGGCCGCGCGATCCCCCAACCGCGAAAGGCCGGCCAGATAGGCGATATAGGCTTTGTCTTGTTGCACGGTTTTGCACCCCGAAATGCCTGGCTTTCAGGGTATAGTGGCGCAAATGCCACGTCTGGTTCAAATTATTCCGCAGGTTTTTGAAAAATGGCACCGTAGTGAAATGGCCGCAGCTCCACGATTTGTATCAAGGACAGGCCCGCAGGCTCCACTTTTTTCGAGGTTTGCACCGGTGACATCCGCAGTGCTTTGCGCGGCCCTCGCGCCTTGCCCAGCACCCGCGTTTCTTCAGGCAGGGCCACATGCCAGTTGACCACAATAAACAGCCCCCCGGGCTTCAGGGCCTCGCCTGCAATCCGTGCCATTTCGGTTGGTTCCAGCACGCCGTGGAAAGTATTGGCCATATAGACGACATCCACAGGCTCCGGAAGTTTTTGCACCAGATCACGAGCATCGGCCTCGATCCAGCATACATTGCCAATGGTTCTGGATTTTGCGGCTTGAAGCATTTGCGGATCGATTTCCAGCCCGTAAACCGGTCCTTTGAGCATGCTCGCCATCGCTTGCGTAAAATGCCCATCGCCGCAACACAGATCAACCGCGCTCATTTCCGGCTTGAAACACAGCTTTTTCAACACACAGGCCGGATCTGGCCAAAGCGCCCGCCACCAATCCGAATCCGGCATGGCCGTGGCAGGAAAAAACCGTCTGGGCATCGTAAACTCCGGTAACTACCGGACACATATAAGTTACCCGCCAGGAGAATGTAGCCCAAAATCGGCAGTATTTTGTAACAATAGGTAACGGGTTGCGCAGTCAACTTTTCCTATGCCCGGGCTAAAGCCGGTTGAACTGGGCAAAATTGGCCGCCGCGGCTACCGCGTTTTGCATCAGGGTCAGCGCCCCCATGCCGCGCGTCATCGGGCCGGGACCATTATTGATCTGTTCCCGGGCAAAAAACCGCCGCAACAACTTATCCACATTTTCAGGATCCTTGAATACATCCATCGAGGGGCTGCCAAAAGCCCGCTCCGTCGCATCTTGAAATAGCTCGCGCTGCCGGTCCAGATCCAGTGAGCCAACGGATTGTGGCAGGCCCAGCGCGGTTTCAAACACCTCTCGCAGGGGGGGGTTGGCCATTAGCTGAAACCACGCCACAGTTTGTGGAAAATCGCTATTGGCATATTTGCCGATTTCTCGCTCAAGATTAAGCGCCAACCGCATGGAGCCGTTATCCTCGCCCACCGCCTTTTCAAATTGCCTCACCTGATAGGCCTCGGTGATTTTCTGAGCAAAATCGGATTCCGCCACCCTGGAGCCACCGGCATTGCCAAAGCCAAAGGCCTCGGCAAATTCGCGGTATCGGGTGTCTGTCAGGCGCAGGGCAAAAGCACCATCATTTTCCGTGCCTTCTTCCAGCAGCTTTTTGAAAAAAAACTTGTCCGCCACCTTGTCTTCCAGACCAAATGCCCCGAGCGCGACCTTGAACAGCGAATAATCATTCACCAGCTCTTCAGCCGAGGTCACCCTGGAAATATTATCCTTGAAATTGCTCAGCTCGCGATCCAGCGCCGGCGCGGCGGCAAAGGCCGCCATCTGGCTATCTTGTGTGCGCTGCAAAAAGCGCCAACCGGCAATGCCGCCGATCGGAGTGGAGGGAATCATGATGCCGCCTCCATCAAACGGGCTTCGACCGGTAGTAAAAACCGCAAGAATTTCAAAGCCATGTAATCGTTTTCCCGGGCCAGATGTATCTTTGCTTCTTGCAGATTGATCCGGCTTTCCCCATCACTGAACACCTGTGCCAACTGCTCTATCCCCAGCGATATCTGCTGGCGCGCCGGCTCCGGGTCGGCCTCCCCTGCCAGCAAAAGCTGGGCGATATAACAAACCCGCCGCACCGGCGTATTGGCCTCGTCAGGGTGAATTGCATCTCGCAACCGCAGCACATTGGCGTTCGGGGTCAGCACATTGAGCCGCGTGCGCCGGTCGCCGTTTTCGATCACCGCGCCGTTGATCATAATCCGCTCTGATGGCCGCAGTTTCAGCACCAGCCCGCTCATGATGCCGCCTCGATGGCACAATCCCGCAGGCCGCGCATAATGGCGGTGTTGATTTCCACCAGAACTTCCGGCTTTGCCTCGCCTCCCATGATCTTGCGGGTTTGGTGATTTGTGAATTCGGCCAGATAAAAAAGCTGCGCCCGAAGCTGGGCTGGCAGGGTGTTGCCATTGCCGGCGACATCAGCCCCCAATACGGTCCACAACAACTGGTTTTCACACAAGGCCTCCGCGAGGCTGGCGTAGCTGTCTTTGTTTTCGTCCCAGCTGGCCAGCCGGGCAGTAACCTTTGAAAAGGCCTTGTATTCGATGCCCCGTTCCGTCCCGAGTTCCCGGGTTGGCCTGGCATAGAGCGATTGCGCTAAAACAGCGGTATTCATGGGGTGTATCCTCCCACCCTACCGGAATTCCCGGCGTGTTAACATGATAATGTGGCGAAAAGTCAGGCGGAGGCTAGCCCCCGCCCGACGGATTTTCTTACCGGAACAACGACAAGATGTTCTGGGGTGCCTGATTGGCAATGGAAAGCGACTGCGTCGCCAGCTGCTGTTGCACCTGAAGCGCCTGCATACGGGCCGAAGCCTCTTCCATATTGGCATCTACCAATGCGCCGATGCCGATTTTCAGAGAATCCGTAAGCTTGCTCAAAAACTCCGACTGGGTATCAATACGCGCCTGAGACGAACCAAACGAAGCCGCAGCATCAATCGAGGTCTGGATAAGCGCCTCGACATCCGCCAGAGCCTGCACCGAGTTACCACCGGCACCATCATCAACATTGATGCCCGCAAGGCCGGAAAGCCCGCCGGTGCCAACCGTAACGATCTCGGTGGTCATGTTAACGGTGCCACCACCGACAGCATTGGTAACCGTGATCGTATCTGCAGCGGTCATATCAGCGGTGATAAAAGCATTATCCATACTGTTGATCGCGGTGCGAATGCCGTTGGCAACCACTTCTTCAGGTGCGGTTGCCGCCACATCCTCCGCCGTAACCACA
>JALSHK010000065.1 GCA_026982275.1 Paracoccaceae bacterium
GGTGATGGCGATTCTGTGTCTGGCAACGGATTTGAAGGATCTGGAGAAGCGGCTCGGAGATATTATCGTCGCATACCGGCGGGACCGCACGCCGATCTATTGCCGCGATATCGAGGCGGACGGGGCAATGACCGTGCTGCTTCAACAGGCGATGCAGCCCAATCTTGTGCAGACGCTGGAAAACAATCCGGCGCTGGTGCATGGCGGGCCATTTGCCAATATCGCGCATGGTTGCAATTCGGTGGTGGCTACGCAAACCGCGCTGAAGATCAGCGATTATGTGGTGACAGAGGCCGGGTTTGGCGCGGATCTCGGGGCCGAGAAATTTATGAACATCAAGTGCCGCAAGGCGGGGCTTTCGCCCGATGTGGTGGTTTTGGTGGCGACGGTGCGGGCCAGCAAGATGAATGGCGGTGTGGCGCGGGCCGATCTGGGCGAAGAGAATGTGAATGCGGTGATCGAGGGCTGCGCCAATCTGGGAAGGCATATCGAAAATCTGAAAAGCTTCGGTGTGCCGGTCGTGGTGGCGATCAACCATTTTACCACCGATACCGATGACGAGATCGAGGCGATCAAAGCCTATGCGCGCGGCCATGGTTCAGAGGCGATCCTTTGCACCCATTGGGCGGATGGCGGGGCCGGAACGCGGGAGCTGGCGGAGCGGGTGGCCGAAATTGCAGAGGCAAATGTTGCACAATTCGCACCTTTATACCCCGATGATATGCCATTATTTGAAAAAATCGAAACTATTGCCAAGAGGATATATCGGGCCGACGAGGTGTTGGCGGATAAAAAAATCCGGCAACAATTGAAAGACTGGGAAGAGGCGGGCTATGGGCATTTGCCGATTTGCATGGCCAAAACCCAATATAGCTTCTCGACCGACCCGGACCTGCGCGGCGCGCCCACAGGGCATTCCATGCCGGTGCGCGAGGTGCGACTTTCGGCGGGGGCCGGATTTATCGTTGTGATTTGCGGCTTGATCATGACGATGCCCGGCCTGCCGCGCACCCCCGCCGCCAAGAGCATCCGGCTCAATGATTCCGGCGAAATCGAGGGTCTGTTTTGATCCGGATTCTATCTCTGGCGCTGGCCTTGCTCGCCGGGCAGGCACAGGCGCAGCCCTTGCGGGAGTTTTCTACCGGCTTTGAAGATGTCAGCGACTTTGACGGCTTCTATCTAACTCCGCAAAACTACAAGGGCACTTCCTCGCAGGAGCTTTCCACCGAGCAGGTGCGCTCGGGGCGTTTTGCCCATAAGGGCTGGATCTACGGGGCCAACCGGCGCAGCACGCTTTTTACCAATAACAACCATCGCGGATATCCGACCATCCAGCTATACAAGCTCGAAGGCGGGGCATTTCGCACGCCGGTGAAGATAGAATTCTGGGTCTGGCTGGATATGGAGATCAAGCCCGGAGAGTGGTTCAGCTTTGCCACGCTTGATTATACCACGCGCGATACATGGGATCCGGTATTGGTTAATCTGAGCGATGAGGGGATCGTGCATCTGATGCATGTGCCCCGCAATGGCAAGGCGGAATACAGCTTCCAGACCGAAGATATTATATTTCCGATGCGCGAATGGGTGAAGCTGGGCATCGAGTTGCATTTTGACGAGGAAAACGGCTATGCCAAGGTTTGGCAAAACGACCAGCTGGTCTCGCAAGCACCGGTGGGCAATGGTGACGGGCTGTTTACGCAGGCCCATTTCGGACTATATGCGCCACCCTCCATGACGGAAGGCGTTGTATTTAACGATGATCTGGTTATTAGAGAAATACGCGGCACGGAGGAATACTAGATGGCAGATGTGATTGACGGCAAGGCTTTTGCGGCCACAGTGCGAGAAAAGGTGGCCAGCCATGTGGCGCGGCTGAAGGCCAAGGGAATCACCCCCGGTCTGGCCGTGATTCTGGTGGGGGAAGATCCGGCAAGCGAGGTGTATGTGCGCAACAAGGGGCGGCAAACGCTTGAGGTCGGCATGAACAGTTTTGAACATAAGCTCCCCGCAAACACCCCGCGCGAGGTGCTGCTTGCGCTGATCGACAAGCTGAATAATGACCCCGCCGTGCATGGCATCCTGTGCCAGTTTCCTGTGCCCGACCATCTGGACGAGGCCGAAATCATTGCCGCGATTGCACCGGAAAAAGACGTGGACGGTTTGCATGTGATCAATGCGGGGCTGCTGGCAACAGGGCAAAAGGGGCTGGTTTCCTGCACGCCGCTGGGTTGTTTGATGCTGCTTCGAGATCGGCTCGGCAGCCTGTCGGGGCTGAATGCGGTGGTCGTGGGTCGCTCTAATCTGGTTGGAAAACCCTTGGCGCAATTGTTGCTGCGCGATAGCTGCACGGTGACGATTGCGCATTCCCGCACAAGGGAAATCGAGGCGCTATGCAAGCGCGCCGATATTCTGGTGGCGGCTGTTGGGCGGGCAGAGATGATCAATGCCGACTGGATCAAGCCCGGCGCAACCGTGATTGATGTCGGGATTAACCGGATCGCGGCACCCGAGCGCGGAGAAGGCCGGATGCGGCTCGTGGGGGATGTGGATTATGCCAGCGCAGCCAAGGTTGCGGGGGCGATTACGCCGGTGCCCGGCGGGGTGGGGCCGATGACCATCGCCTGCCTGCTGGCCAATACGGTGACGGCGGCCAGCCGCGTGAACGGGCTGGAGGAGCCGACAGGGATAACGGCCTGAATTCTCGGGTTATATGTGGTTTTTGCTGTCTTTGATGAAGAGGTGGTCCCAGGCCTTGGTGACCAGTCCGATCGACATTTGCGGTTCAATCCCCTCATAGCGGCAGCTTGATATCATCTGCTCGATCAGGAAGGACGCATGATAGGCAGCATATTCATTATCCACGGTCGGATATAGCTCCAGCAATAGATGGCTCAGAACTTCTTCCTTCATTTCAATCGGGTATTGCCCGACCGTCATAATAAATATCTTGATGAATTCGTCGCGATCCGGATTGCCGACAAATATTTTGTAATGCACCCGGCGAAGTGCGGCCCCGTCAAAAATCTTTTTCGGGGCGAAGTTGGTCGAAAACATAACCTTGGTATCAAAAGGCACGGTGAATTTCTGCCCCGATTGCAGGGTTAGAATATCAAAGCCGGATTCCATAGGCACGATCCAGCGGTTGATCAGGGTTTGGGGCGGGGTGGTTTGGCGGCCAAGGTCATCCACAATAAATACCCCGCCGGAGGATTTGAGCTGGAGCGGCGCTTGGTAGGTGCGTGATACCGGATTGAAATTCAGGTCGAGCATGTCCATGGTCAGTTCGCCGCCAGTGATCACGGTTGGGCGCTGGCACAAAATATACCGCTGGTCGAAATTACCGCCTTGCAAGCGCAACTGTCCCGGATCCTGCGTTTCTTGTTTGACCACTTTGTGAATAAGCGGATCAAATACAGAAATCACATTGCCGGCATATTCGATATATTCCGGCACATAGATATGGTCGGTATAGGCGTTTCGAATTCCGTCGGCGATGGAGGATTTTCCGTTCCCCGGAGGACCGTAGAACAATACAGAGCGCGGAGAATTCACCGCCGGACCCAGTTTTTGAAACATGCGGTCATTCAGTATCAAATGCCCCATGCTTTTTTCCAACGCCTCGCGAGAAACGGCGGCATCGCGAATGGATTGCGCTTTTACCTGTAAAATATAGTCATCGAGCGGCACGGGTAACGCCCCGGTATATTCGGACTGGGCCAAGGCATCCAGAGCGGCGCGGCGGCCTGAATCCGTAAGCTTGTAGCGCAGGTTTTTGGTTTCCTCCAGGCGAGAAGCCCCCAGCGTTTCGATCATATCGTAGTCGCGAGTGATTTCGACCAGTTCTTGCGCCACGGGCACGCTGACCCGCAAGGCTTCGGCAATAGAGATCACGTTATCCAAATTTCGCCGCAGCATGGTTTTGAGCAGGATTTCGCGAAGCAGGGTGGTATCAATGCCGAGTTCCGCAAGGGTTTTGGGCCTTTTCGGGCTTGGTGTATTGCTGATCATCGGTATTTTCCCGCTATTTTATGTGCTTGCGAGTTTAACTTGGCAAACCGGCTGCTGGCAAGTGGCACATGAATTCGCGGGTTTTTTTCCGCTGATGAACAGGTATAGTTATCAAATATAATTCACGGAGGTAAGGCCATTTCACGTCAGCAATCCATTAGATACGGGCTATTCTTGATGGCGGTTTTTTCGCTGCAAGCCGCACTCGCCCTGATACCGTCCAGCCTTGCGATCACGGCCCATGAGGGTGATTTATTGCATATGCTGGATGCGGCCTTGAGGATGGCCGATGGCGAGCGCCCGCATCTTGATTTCATGACCCCGATCGGGATATTGGGCTTTGCCCCGGTGGCGGGGTTTCTATCGCTTGGCTTTGCGGTGGGCAAGGCGGCGATGCTTTCCAATATCGCGGTGGCGGCAGCATTATTACCGGTCACGTGGTGGGTCGGGGCCAGCCGCCTCACTCTGGCACAGGCGGCGTTTTTCGGGCTTGCCATGCTTGCACTGCTTACGGCGCTGATCTATGGCGGCGGCGAAACCAAAACCTCGTTTTCCATGTATTATAATCGCTGGGCATGGGGGATCAGTTTTCTGATTCTTGCGGTGGCGGTTTTTCCTGCCAGGGTCGATTTGTTCGAGCGGATCATTGCGCCAGTGGTTATCGGGGCAGGTATGGCTGTTTTGGCCATGCTGAAGGTCACGTTTTTTGCGCCATTGGTGCCGGCGCTTTTTCTGATTCTGCTGGCGCGGAAAAAGCTCCCCGCTCTGCTCGGAGCTATAGGCGTGGGCCTGCTGATCGGTGTGGTGTTGATCGGATATCTGGGCTGGGATTTCTTTTTGGCCTATAGGGATGATCTGCTGATGGTGGCCGCACCGGGGTCTTCACGCTCGTTTCCAGGTTATGGCATGTCTGAAATCATTGCCAGCCCTGCCACCATGCTGGGATCCCTTTCGCTTCTGGCCAGCCTTATCATATTTCGAAAATCCGGCCTGATGCTGCAGGGGTTGATCATATTCATTCTGGCGCCGGCATTTATGTATATCACCTATCAGAACTGGGGAAATGATCCTAAATGGCTGTTTTTTATGGTTCTCTTTTTATGGGTAAACCTGCCAAAGCCCGGGCTTGCGGGCGCTTTTGGCTTGCCAGCGCGCCAGAGTATTCTCGCCATTCTTGTGGTTGTTTCTACCCTCGCCTTCCCCTCTCTGCAATCGATGCTTATCTCGCCATTCAGAGCGGCTTTTGGCCCTCGCGAGGGCTTTGTGAAGCTGCCGCTGCAAGATGAAAATCTGGCGGATATCTATTTGAAGCGCGGCAAGGTTCTGACTGCACGATTCGATAGTCCGGTGCCCGGGCTTGCCCCTTCTCTCCCCCTGCGTGAGCCGGTGGTTCTGAATGATTATCGCTTCCCGGATTGCCAGAGTGATCGCTCGCCTGTGGCAATGGCGCTGGCGATGGTGCGGGAAATGGAAGCCAATGGCGAGGCGAT
>JALSHK010000066.1 GCA_026982275.1 Paracoccaceae bacterium
AATTCGAGCTGATCCGCATTCAGGAAGATCTGGGCGTGACCTTCATTGTGGTTACCCATGATCAGGAAGAGGCGATGACGCTTTCCACCCGTATCGGGGTGATGGATGCGGGAAAGATCGCGCAAGTCGGCGAGCCGCGCGAGATTTACGAGAGGCCCAACAGCAAATATGTGGCGGATTTCATCGGTTCGGTGAATATTTTTGATGGCGAGGTGGATCTGGCCGCGCCCGATATGATGCGGGTCAATACCCCTGAGGGGCCGATCCTTTGCCCGCCCATGGCCGGGCTGAGCGCGAAGCAAAAGCTGCATATCGCCGTGCGCCCCGAGCGCATCCAGCTTTCGCGCACGCCGCTCAAAGCCGCCAATACAATGCAGGGCATGGTGACCGAGGTGGCCTATATGGGCAATCTTTCGGTTTACCGCGTGCAGCTGGCGGGCGGGCAATGCCTGAAGGTGACGGCGGCCAACGGGCTGCTGGAGGATAACCCGATCAGCTGGGACGAGGCGGTGCATATCGGCTGGTCCGCCGCGGCCAGCACGGTGCTGGTGCGATGAGCTGGCGGCAGCCCGGGCGGCGTTTTGTGATTGCCGTGCCCAATATCTGGCTGATCCTGTTTTTTATGGTGCCGTTTCTGGTGGTGCTGAAGATCTCGCTGGCCGAGCCGCGCATTGCCATTCCGCCCTATTCGCCCTTGTGGGAATGGATAAATGGCGAGATCAAATTCAACATAAATTTCGAGAATTACGCCTATATGTGGGAGGATACGCTTTATATCAACGCCTATCTTTCCTCGATCAAAATCGCCGCGATCTCGACCCTGCTGACGCTGCTGATCGGCTATCCCATGGCCTATTATATCGCCCGCGCGCCGGAGCCGAAGCGCTCGATCCTGCTATTGCTGGTGGTGCTGCCGTTCTGGACGTCGTTTTTGCTGCGGGTTTATGCGTGGATCGGGATATTGAAAACCAAGGGGATCTTGAATGCGGTGCTGCTCTGGGCGGGCATTATTGACGAGCCGCTGGTGATTATGCAAACCGATGTCGCGGTTTATATCGGCATTGTTTACACCTATCTGCCGTTTCTGGTCCTGCCGCTTTATGCCAATCTGGTGAAGCTGGATGATACGCTTCTGGAGGCCTCCTATGATCTTGGTGCCAGCCGGATTTCCAGCTTTTTCCGCATCACCCTGCCGCTTTCCATGCCCGGCATTATTGCCGGCTCGATGCTGGTTTTCATTCCGGTGATCGGCGAATATGTGATCCCCGCGCTGCTGGGCGGGCCGGATACCCTGATGATCGGCAGCGTGCTATGGGATGAATATTTCAAAAACCGCGATTGGCCGGTGGCCTCGGCGGTGGCGATGGTGATGCTGGTGATCATGCTGATCCCGATCATGATTTTGCGCCGCGCGCAATCAAAGGGGGCCGAGATATGAAGCTGCGCTTTACCCCGATTATGGCCTTGTTCGGCTTTGCGTTTCTCTATGGCCCGATTGTATCGCTGGTGATTTTCAGCTTTAATGAATCCAGGCTGGTGACGGTTTGGGGCGGTTGGTCTACCAAATGGTATGGCGAGCTTTTTGCCAATGAACAGATCATTGATGCCGCGCTTTTGAGCCTGAAAATTGCGGCGATCAGCGCCAGCATGGCCACGGTGCTGGGCACGATGATGGCGATGGTGCTGGTGCGCTTCAAACGGGTGCGCGGCAAGGGGCTGATGGGCGGGATGGTGACCGGCCCCTTGGTGATGCCCGATGTGATTATCGGCCTGTCGCTTTTGCTGCTTTTTGTGGCGATGCAGGCGCTATTTGGCTGGCCTGCGGGGCGGGGGTTTACCACGATTTTAATCGCCCATATCACCTTTGGCATGGCATTTGTGACCGTGGTTGTGCAATCGCGGCTATCGGATATGGATGACAGTATCGAAGAATCCGCACTGGATCTCGGGGCCTCTCCCACGCGGGTATTTTTTGATATCACCCTGCCAATGATCACCCCGGCGCTGATCTCGGGCTGGCTGCTGGCCTTCACCCTTTCGCTTGATGATCTGGTGATTTCCAGCTTTGTTTCCGGCCCGGGGGCCACCACCCTGCCGATGGTGATTTTCTCCAAGGTCCGGCTCGGGGTTTCTCCGGATATCAATGCGCTGGCCAGCCTGATTGTGCTGGTGGTCAGCGTGGGCATCATCATCTCGGCGCTGCTTATGAGGAAAAAACCATGACCGGAGATCAGGCTTTCAGAGCCAAAACCAATAACGAGCGCTGGCCAGAGATGACTTACGGAGGCGCGCTTTCCTTCCTGCGCCGCCGCTATACGCGGGAGCTGGAGGGGGTGGATCTGGTGGTGTCGGGCATTCCTTATGATAGCGCCACCACCTATCGTGCCGGCTGTCGGCTTGGGCCGCGTGCCATCCGCGAGGCCTCGGTGCAGCTCGCCGAGCTAAAGGCCTTCCCCTTCGGGTTTGACCCGTTCGAAACCCTTTCGGTGATCGATTATGGCGATTGCATGATCAACCCGCATGACGCCGCCAGCGTGCCCGCTGCCATCGAGGCCCATGCGGCGCATATTCTGGCCTCGGGGGCCAAGATGCTCAGCTTTGGCGGCGATCATTTTGTGGCCTACCCGCTGTTGAAAGCCCATGCCGCCAAGCATGGTCCCATCGCGCTGATCCAGTTTGACGCCCATTGCGATACATGGGAGGACCATGGCGGCATTGATCATGGCACCATGTTCGGGCGCGCTGCGGCCGAGGGGATTATCGATGTTTCCCGCTCCACCCAGATCGGCTTGCGCACCTATAATGACAGCGATCACGGCTTTGAAATTCTGAGCGCCCCGTGGGTGCATCGGCATGGCATAGATGCGGCCCTTGAAATCATCACCGAGCGCGCGGGCGATGCGCCGGTCTATATTTCCTTTGATGTGGACGGGCTTGACCCCGCCTTTGCGCCGGGCACCGGCACGCCGGTAACGGGCGGGCTGGCCAGCTGGCAGGCGCTGGAGCTGATCCGCGGGCTTGGCGGGCTTGATCTGGTGGGGATGGATGTGGTCGAGGTTTCGCCGCCCTATGACCATGCCGAGATCACCGCGCTGGCCGCCGCCACCGTAGCCCATGATTTCCTGTGTTTACTCGCCGCCAAAAAGGGCGCAAAATCAATTCCTGTTGGACGTTTATAGAGGT
The DNA here is from genome assembly GCA_026982275.1 of Paracoccaceae bacterium. Classification (GTDB taxonomy): domain Bacteria; phylum Pseudomonadota; class Alphaproteobacteria; order Rhodobacterales; family Rhodobacteraceae; genus UBA3077. The sequence goes on from JALSHK010000066.1 coordinate 3,184, forward strand.
TTTTCATGTCACTCCCCAAATCTATGGCCTATGTGGCCAAAATGCCCGAAACCGTGGCCGAATGGCTGGATGGGCGGCGGGTGGAGGAGATCGAATGCGTGATCGCCGATATAGCCGGAATTTCGCGCGGCAAAGCCATGCCAAGCAAGAAATTCAGCCGTGAAGAGCGGGTGTTTTTGCCCCAGTCGATCTTTTTCCAGACCATCGATGGGCAATATGTCGATATGGAAATCGAAAACCAGTGGGTTGAGGCCGACATGCTTCTGGTGCCCGATTTCAGCACCGCCACCACCGCGCCCTGGGCGGGGGATGTGACGCTGCAAGTGATCCACGATGTGCTGAATATGGATGGCACGCCGGTGGAGGTGGTGCCGCGCAACGTGCTGAAACGGGTGCTGGGGCTTTATAAGGCCGAGGGCTGGATACCGGTTGTGGCCCCCGAGATCGAATTTTACCTCACCAAGCCCAATCTGAACCCCAATCATCCGGTTGAGCCGCCCATGGCCCGCACCGGCCGCCGCGTGGCTTCTCGACAGGCCTATTCGATGGTGGCGGTGGATGATTATGGCAAGGTGATCGACGATATTTACGATTTCGCCGAGGCGCAGGGCTATGAAATAGATACGATTATTCAGGAAGGCGGCGCGGGGCAGATCGAGATCAATCTGGTGCATGGAGATCCGCTAAAGCTCGCCGATCAGGTGTTTTATTTCAAGCGCATGATCCGCGAGGCGGCCTTCAGGAATGATTGCTATGCCACCTTCATGGCTAAGCCCATGCAGGACGAGCCGGGCAGCGCCATGCATATCCACCATTCGGTGCTGGGGGAGGATGGCAAGAATATTTTTAACAATGCCGATGACCAACCCACTGATTTGTTTTATGCTTTTCTGGCAGGCTTGCAAAAATATGTGCCCAATGCCATCGCGCTATTTGCGCCTTATGTGAATTCCTATCGCCGCTATGTGGCTTCGGGTTCGGCCCCGATCAATCTGGAATGGGGCGAGGATAATCGCACCACCGGCATTCGCGTGCCGCTTTCCGGCCCCGAGGCGCGGCGGGTGGAGAACCGCGTTGTCGGCATGGATTGCAACCCCTATCTGGGCATCGCCGCCTCGCTGGCTTGCGGCTATCTGGGCATGAAGCAAGGGCTGGAGCCGCGCCGCCAGATGACCGGCGAAGCCTACGGCGCTGACCACGGATTGCCGCGCTCGCTTTTGGGGGGGCTGGATGCTTTCGAGCGCGCGCCCGAGCTTCGGGGGGTGCTGGGGGAGGGGTTTAGCGCAGTTTATTCCGCGCTCAAGCGCCATGAGGCCGAGGCATTTCTGCAGGTGATCAGCCCGTGGGAGCGCGAGCATTTGCTGCTGAATGTCTAAGCCTGCCCAATCAGCCGCCCAGTTTTTCGTGGAAGTATCCGATCACTTCTTCCAGGGCTGCGGCTGTGGGCGCACCGGCTTTATCGCTAAAATGCCCCGTCAGGATGGAATGCTGCTTGCCCGGTAGCTGGCGCAGCTTTATCCGCTCTTTATCGCCATTAAAGGCGGCATCCAGCGCCTCGAATTTGCTGGCGGTGCAAATCTTGTCGCCCTGAAAACGCATGGCGATCATCGCGCCTTTTTCATCCAGCGCGGTGCGGATATCGGCAATATCGGCCTCTGACATATGCAGGGACTTGTTAAACAAAACCGGCAAGGAAGGCTGCGAGGCCACCCCGGCCAGCACTGCATCATCCGCCATCATCGAAATGGCGAAATTCCCCGAAAGGCACATGCCGATCACCCCGATCCCCTGCGCCTTGTTTTCGGCTCTCACCTCGGCGGCCAGCGCGCTTAGCCATTTCACCACGGGGCTGGTTTTGTGCTTGGCAAATAGCGCAAATTCGCGGCGCATACAAAACAGCCGTGCGATATTTCCGGCAAAGGAAAGCCGACCGATCGGGCCGAAAAGATGCGGCAGCACCACCCGAAAACCGGAGGCCACCAGATCATCCGCCAGCCGTTTTGTCTCTACCCCGATGCCCGGCAGCTCCTGAATGATCAGGATCACCGGCCCCGCACCATGGCTATAGACATCATGCGCCAGCGGTTTGCCATCCACCGCATCGGTGCTGAAGACCGATTTTTCCCATTTTTCCAGCATAGTCTTCCCCTTCTAGGCCTATATTTCATATTGCCTTATATCGGGCATGAATCATACTGCACATCAAGTCCATGAAGAAAGGCACAAAGATGGATCTGCTCTATGCCAATGACAAGCCTGGCCAATACCCTGAATCCTATTG
>JALSHK010000067.1 GCA_026982275.1 Paracoccaceae bacterium
TGATGCTGACCCGCAAAAATGACGCGCCGCTGGATTTTGACTTCAAAAAAGCGCTGGAGCAGAGCAAGGACAACCCGGTTTTTTATGTGCAATATGCCCATGCGCGGGTCTGCTCGGTGCTGAAAAAGGCGGACAACCCGAGCGATGCGGCCTTGCAACAGGCCGATTTCAGCCTGCTGACCGCCCCTGCGGAGCTGGCCTTGATCAAGAAACTGGCCGAGTGGCCACGCTTGGTCGAGCTGGCCGCCAAGCATCATGAGCCGCATCGCGTTGCCTTTTATCTGTTTGATTTGGCGTCCGAATTTCATGCGCTTCAGCATTTGGGCAAGGTCGATCCGGCGATGCGCTTTAATCTGGATGGCGATCCGGCGCTGAGCGAGGCGCGCCAAGCCATGATCCGCGCCGTGGCGGTTGTTATTTCTGCCGGTCTTGGTATTCTGGGGGTAACCCCGGCCAGAGAGATGCGCTAAGCGCACGGGCTGTTTAGCGTATTTAGGGGTTGGAGCAGAGCTGCACACAAATTATAGTGTGTTATGAGAGGCGACTAACCGATGAGAGACAAACTGGGCGAAACTTTGAGGCGCAGGCTGTGGGAAGAGCATCATTCCGGCAAGCCCGATCCGGAAACCGATGAAGATGTGGCCTCTGTTGCCCCGCGCCCGCTGGCTTCAAGGCTGACCCAGTGGATTGGCGGGCTGGTATCGGTATCATTGGTGATTGGCGCGATCTTCTGGGTGTTCGAGCTGGGCCGCCGCGATGCCAATGAGGTGCCGGTGATAAAGGCCATGAGCGGCGAAGCCCGCGAGACGCCCGAGGATTCAAGCGGGCCTATTGTGGAGAATCAGGGCTTGCAGGTGAACGAGGTGCTGGCCGGAGATGAAACCGCGCCGATCGAGGCCGAAACCCGCCTTGCCCCGCCCCCCCAAAGGCTGACCGCGGCCGATGCCACCCCCGCGCCGCCGCCCGAACCCGCACCCGCCACGCCCGCTACCATAACCCTGGGGCAAACGCCCCAAGCCGATACCGGCTTTCAACTGCCCCCCTCCCTGCCCGATGCCGACCCGAACATGACCCGTGCGGTTCGCCGCGTGATGCCCGAGGCGCTTTCACCGACAGCCGAGTTGCTGAGCAATGCAATTGCCGATGCGGTATCCGAGGTTGTGAACGAGGCTGCGGCCGAAAATACAACCGCCCCTGTCCCTGAAGCCGTGCAGCCGGATTCAATCGAAACCCCGACCGAGAACAGACCGGCCCCCGATACGCCCCCCGAGGCTGCTGGAGAGGTGATGATCCAGCTTGGTGCCTATGATGACGAAGCCACGGCTAACAGCGACTGGAACGCGGCGATCGAGGATAATCAGGATTTGATGGGCAGGCTGGTGCGTTTTGTGGAGCGCCGCGAGGCAGGCGGGCGGGTATTCTACCGGCTTCGCGCCCGGGGGTTTACCAGCATGGAGCAAGCTACCGCATTATGTGATGCGCTTTTGAAGCGCGATGTTCCATGCATTGCCGTAACCGCGAGATAGCACGATGCCCGATGATTTCATGCAAGAAAACAACGAGATTGCAGCCCGCCGCGCCGCCGAGGCGCTGGTGGTGGATGTGGAAGGTTTTGAAGGGCCGCTGGATGTTTTGCTGCTGCTTTCGCGCACGCAAAAGGTGGATTTGCGGCAGGTGTCTATTCTGGCGCTGGCCGAGCAATATCTGGTATTTGTCGAGGAGGCAAAGCGCCTGCGCATCGAGCTGGCGGCGGATTATCTGGTGATGGCGGCGTGGCTGGCCTTTTTGAAATCACGGCTTTTGCTGCCACCCGATCCAAAAGACGAAGGCCCCAGCGGCGAGGAAATGGCCGCGCATCTGGCCTTTCAGCTGGAGCGGCTGGAGGCTATGCGCAAGGCGGCGGCCCGCCTGATGGCACGGGACCAGCTGGGCCGCGATTTTTTTGCCCGTGGCCAGACCGAAATATTCACCCGTAAAAAGGCGATCCGCTATGAAGCCAATCTGCTGGATCTGATGCAGGCCTATGCCCATATCAAAACCCGGGATGATTTTGAGCCGCTACACTTTCAGCGCGACGCCATTTTCACCATGGAACAGGCGCTGGAGCGCATGAAGGGCCTGATTGGCGAGGCGATCGAATGGGGCGAGCTGAGCGGCTTTTTGCCCGAAGCGTGGCGAAACGATCCAAAGCGGCGGCGCACGGCCATCGCCTCGACCTTTGCCGCCGCACTCGAGCTGGTGAAGGAAGGGCGGATGGAAATTCGCCAATATGATAATTTTGCCCCTATCCAGCTCAAGCAGCGAGCGGTGCGATGATAGAGGATGAAAAACCGGAATCCCTGTTTGAGGCCCCGCCAATGGCCGAGCAGGAACGCATGGTGGAGGCGCTGCTATTTGCCTCTTCCGCGCCGATGAGCCTGCGCGAGATCGAGGCGCGGCTGCCCCATGGCTGCGCGCCGGCCGAGGCTTTGGTGCATCTGGGCAAGCGCTATGAGGGCAGGGGGGTGGCCTTGCGGCGGATCGACGATGCCTGGGCCTTTCGCACCGCACCGGATCTTGGTTTTTTGATGCATAAAGAGCAGGTGGAGCATCGCAAGCTTTCCCGCGCGGCGATCGAAACCTTGGCGATTGTGGCGTATCATCAGCCGGTTACCCGCGCCGAGATCGAAGAGATACGCGGAGTTTCGCTGTCGCGCGGCACATTGGATATGCTGCTGGAGCTTGAATGGATCAAGCTGGGCCGCCGGAAAATGACGCCGGGCCGACCGGTAACTTTTATCGTTACCCAGGCTTTTCTGGATCATTTCGGGCTGGAAACCCCGCGCGATTTACCGGGTGTGAAGGAGCTGCGTGCGGCAGGCTTGCTGGATAACCGGCCACCGCCCGGCGCGCTATTGCCCGAAGCGGAGGATGAAGATGCTGATCAGGAGGATATGTTTGAGTGACGGGGGCGGATAGTGCTGTGTGCGGGTGGCGGGCTTCAGCCCGACATCACCGGAAGTGCTTGGAAAGCTTCAGCCCTTGGCCCTGGTAATTGGAGCCAAGATCGGCGCCGTAAAGCACGCGCGGCACCGCCTGCATCCGCTCATACACCAGACGCCCGACAATCTGTCCATGCTCCAGCGCAAAGGGGGCCTCGTGGCAGCGCACCTCCAGCACCCCGCGCGAGCCTTTGCCGCCGGCATTTTCATTGCCAAAACCCGGATCAAAGAACCCCGCATAATGCACGCGGAATTCGCCCACCATCGCCAGATAGGGGGCCATTTCAGCGGCACAATCCGGCGGTATATGCACGGCCTCATTGCTGACCAGAATGTAAAACGCGCCGGGATCAAGGATGATCCGGCTATCGGGTGCCTTCACCGGCTCCCAGAAATCTTCCACCGGATAATGCGCGAGGCGATCCAGATCAATCAGCCCTGTATGGGGCTTGGCGCGGTAGCCCACAATGCCGCCCTCGCGGGGCGAGAGATCCACCGAAAAGCCCAGACCATCAGAAATATGCGCCTCTTGGTCCACCAGCCCCTGGGAAGCATCCAGCGCGCGTAGCTCCGCATCCGATAGCACCACCTGCCCGTTGCGAAAGCGGATCTGATTGAGCCGCATGCCCGGGCGCGCCAGCACCGAAAACGAGCGCGGCGAAATTTCGGCATAGAGCTGGCCGTGATATCCCGCCTCTATACGGTCGAATTCCACGGCGTGTTCGGTGATCAGGCGGGTGAAAAGATCGAGCCGTCCAGTGGAGCTTTTGGCATTGGCCACCGCGTTAATATGGGGCGGCAGGGCCAGCGATTCCATCAGCGGCACCAGATACACACAGCCCTTTTCCAGCACCGCGCCACCGCTCAGGTCTATTTCGTGCATCGAGAAATCCTGCAGCCGCTTGGCAATCCCCGCCTTGCCGGGCAAAAAGGACGCCCGCACCCGCCATGCCTTGGCGCCAAGGCGCAGATCAAGGCTGGCGGGCTGGAGCTGGGCTTCGGGAATGGGGCTGGTGGCGATGATTTCACGATCCGCGATCATCCGCTCTATGGCTTGAAAGGGCAGCACGCCTTGCATCATTTCCATCCCCAATACGCAAAAAACGCCAGCCAGATGCCAGCGTTTTGTAATTTGGTCGGGCTAGCGAGATTCGAACTCACGACCTTTCGTCCCCCAGACGAACGCGCTACCAAGCTGCGCCATAGCCCGACTGAGGCTTGTTATATCGCCAAATCCGGCAGGTGCAAGCGCCAAACGCATCAAAGCGAAGATGAAATGGAGGCGCGCAGCCCCTCTAGCCCTTTAACGATCTCCGCAAGGGTTGGCTGGCTTGAGACGAGCTTTAGCCCAGCGCTTTTTCCAATGCCGGTAACATGCTTGACACCGCGATCTTTCAGCACCTTTTGCGCGCCTTTGATGGTCATGCCCTGCACGTATAGCAGATCCTGAATACCGCGCAAAAGATCAATATCTTCGGGGCGGTAATAGCGCCGCCCGCCGCCGCGCTTGACCGGCTGGATTTGGCTAAACCGCGTTTCCCAGAAGCGCAGCACATGGGCCGGAAGATCCAGCAGATCCGCCACTTCGGAAATGGTGCGAAAAGCCTGCGCCGATTTTTTGCGAACCGCGCCCATGCTTAAGCCTTGTTGCCGGTATTCACCCGCTCTTTCATCAGATGCGAGGGGCGGAAGGTCAGCACGCGGCGCGGCGCGATCGGCACTTCTTCGCCGGTTTTGGGATTGCGGCCGATGCGGGCGTTTTTATCGCGGGTGCTGAAGGTGCCGAAAGACGAGATCTTCACCTGCTCCCCCGCGACGAGGGAATCTGCCATATGATTTAGCACGGATTCCACCAAATCAGCGGAATCATTTCTTGATAATCCGACCTCGCGAAATACAGCTTCGCTCAGGTCCATCCTTGTTAACGTATCTACACTCACAGAATCGCTCCCTCTTTTTCATATTTTACGTTACGGGTAAAAAGGAAAGCGAGTCAATATCAATGGTTTATGCTGTTACATTATAGCGGGTTACCAGCGGAGGGTCGCCGCACCCCATGCCAATCCGCCGCCAATGGCCTCCATCAGCAGCAGATCACCGCGCTTGATTTGCCCGCGCCCCACCGCGACGCTCAGCGCCATGGGGATGGAAGCGGCCGAGGTATTGCCGTGATCCTGCACCGTTTGCACGATTTTATCCATGCTGACGCCCATCTTTTGCGCGGTGCGGGCGATGATGCGTAAATTGGCCTGATGGGGCACAACCCAGTCTATATCTTCGGCGGTTATGCCGGCGGCTTTCATGGCGATTTCGCCGGTTACCACCAGTTTTTTCACCGCATGCTTGAATACCTCCTGCCCTTGCATGCGCAAAACGCCGGTGGTCTGGGTGCTGGACACCCCGCCATCCACATAGAGCAGATCATTATAGGCCCCGTCCGAATGCAGATCGGTCGAGAGAATGCCATG
>JALSHK010000068.1 GCA_026982275.1 Paracoccaceae bacterium
CCTAATCGCGTGCATATTAACGGGGCCGGATATGCGGCCCCGTTATTGCTTTTCAAGCCGCCCGGTTTGCGGCGCGCTTATAAAATCCCTCGCCGCTGGCCGCCAGATCCCGCAGCAAATCCGGCGCGGCGAAGCGCTCGCCATAAGCTGCGCTTAGCTGGTCACAGATCGCCACTGCCTGATCCGCGCCCAGAATATCCAGCCAGCTAAACGGCCCGCCAGACCATGGCATAAAGCCCCAGCCCAGAATGGCCCCCACATCGCCCTCGCGGATATCCTCCAGCACACCCTGCTCATAGGCCCGCACGGCCTCAAGGGTTTGCACCATGGCGAGGCGATGTTTTACCTCCATAAAATCAGGCTGTTCATCGGCCACAGGCCAGTTTTCCGCCAGCCCTTTCCAGAGCAGGGCGCGCTTGCCTTTTTCATCATAATCATAAAACCCCGCCTTGGATTTGCGGCCCAAACGGCCCTCGGCGTAGAGCTTGAACAAGACCTCGTCGGCGCTATCATCATAGGCATCGCCCATGGCCAGCTTAGTGGCTTTGGCGATTTTTACGCCCAGATCAATCGAGGTTTCGTCATTGAGCTGGAGCGGCCCGAGCGGGAAGCCGAGCTGCTTGGCGGCATTCTCGATCAGCGCCGGCTCAACCCCCTCTTTCACCATCCGCAACCCCTCGTTGATATAGGGGATGATGCAGCGATTGGCATAAAAGAAGCGGGCGTCATTCACCACAATCGGGGTTTTGCGGATCTGGCGCACATAATCCAGCGCTTTGGCCACCGCGCGATCTTCCGTAGCCGCGCCTTTGATGATTTCTACCAAGAGCATCCGCTCCACAGGGCTGAAAAAGTGGATGCCGATGAATTGCTCGGGGCGCTTGGACGCCTTGGCCAGCTCGGTGATCGGCAGGGTGGAGGTGTTGGTGGCAAATATACAATCCTCGCCGACAACGGCCTCGACCTTGGCTGTCACCTCGGCCTTGATGCCCACATCCTCGAATACCGCTTCCACGATCAGATCAGCCCCCTTGAGCGCCTCGTAATCGGTGGTGGCGGTAATCAGGGCCATCACCGCCTCTTTCTTCTCCGGCGTGGTTTTGCGGCGCTTGATGCCCTTGTCCAGATAGCCTTCAACGTAAGCCTTGCCCTTGTCGGCGGCCTCTTGGTCGCGGTCAATCAGCACCACCTCGATGCCCGCCATGGCCGATACAATCGCGATGCCCGCGCCCATCATGCCAGCGCCCATAATGCCGACTTTCTTGACGCTCTGGTCCGGCACATTTTCAGGCCGCACCGCGCCCTTTTCCAGCGCTTGCTTGTTGACAAAGATCGAGCGGATCATGGCGGCGGAGGAGGGGTTGAGCATGATGGAGGTAAACCACCGCGCCTCGATGCGGATGGCGGTGTCAAAATCCACCAGCGCGCCTTCATAGATGGCGGAAAGCATGGCCTTGGCGGCGGGATAAACCCCCTGCGTTTTGCCATGCACCATGGCGACCGCGCCCACAAATGTCATATAGCCAGCGGGGTGATAGGGCGCGCCGCCGGGCATTTTGTAGCCCTTTTTGTCCCACGGTTTAATGATGTCGTCATGCGAGGCACTCAGCACCCACGCCTTGGCCCGCGCTTGCAGCTCGTCCGCAGACACCACTTCGTCAACCAGTCCCGCGCTTTTGGCCTTGGCGGGGGGCAGCATTTTGCCCTCCAGCAGCACCGGTGCGGCCATCATCGGCCCCACCATGCGCGAAAACCGCGTGGTGCCGCCCGAGCCGGGGAAAATGCCGACCAGAATTTCCGGCAGGCCGATTTTGGCTTTTGGATTGTCGGCGACAAAGCGGCGGTGGCAGGAAAGCGCAATCTCGGTGCCGATGCCCGCACTGGTGCCCGGCGAGGCCCACGCAACGGGCTTGCCGCCTTTGTTGGTTTTCGGCTCCATCCCCGCGCGCTCGATCTTGCGCAGGATATTGTGGATGGACATAACGCCGTCAAAAATGCCTTTGGCGGGGTCATCCCCTGCATCATCGCGCATTTTGGCCAAGACCTTCAGGTCCATCCCGCCGGCAAAATCGTTTTTGGCCGAGGTGATGATCAGGCCCTTCACGGCGTCATCGCCAAGCGCGTCATCCACAAAGCCGTCGAGTTGCTGGAAGCCCTCGAAGGTCATCACATTCAGGGATGTTTCCGGCTGGTTCCATGTAATGGTGGCCACGCCGTCGCTGTCTACATCATAGAAAAATTGTTGGGTCATTTGTTTTCCTCTCGCTGTGAGATATTTTCATCGGCCAATCTGCAGAGCTGCTCCCACAGCGCTTCTGGCCCTTGTGCTATTTCGGTTTCGTTGAGCTTGACGAACTGCAGCCCGCTGTCACTTGACCAGCGGTCAAAGATCGAGCCATCCTCTGCAGCCCGCATGATCCAGAGATTGGCCGCGCGGTTGCGCAGGCGCACAGGCTGGCCGCCCTTCCCCTTGACCAGCTCGAAATCATCGCGGCCCTTGGCCAAGGCAATGACCTGCTCCAGAATATGCGGGGCTTGGGCCATCAGCTATCCTCCGGCTCCTTGAAGTCTTCCGACTGGTAGGGCGTGCCGTCTTTATGGCTATAGTTGCCCACGCCGTCGCTGCGTTCATAATGCAGGTCGATATCCGGATAATGGCAGATATCCCGCTCGGCGCGGGTGCCGATGATCAGGTAAAAGGCCGGCTCGTCTGTGCGGTTGATCAGGTGGTGGGCGTTTGGCTCGCCCGCCTTCCAGCCCGCCGTCATGCCCTCGGTGAGCGTGTGCTCGCCATCATCCTCCACCAGCACCAGCTCGCCGGTGAGCATATAAAGGAACTCGTCCTCGTTTTCATGCCAGTGCCGCTGGGAGGACATCCCCCCCGGCAGCAATTTTTCTATCCGCACGCCAAACTGCGTGAGGTTGGCCGCTGCGCCAATATCGGCCGCCTCGAACAGATCACAGCCCTTATAGTGCGGCGCGGGGTAGCCGATGCCCTCACTGCCCTTGATCAGGGGCAGGCTCTTGATATCAATCACCGCCATCAGAGGCGCTCGATGATGGTGGCCGCGCCCATGCCGGAGGCAACGCAAAGCGTGGCCAAGGCGGTGCCTTTTCCGGTGCGCTCCAGCTCGTCAAGTGCTGTGCCGATGATCATGGCCCCCGTGGCCCCCAGCGGGTGGCCAAGCGAAATCGCGCCGCCGTTGACGTTCACCTTGGAGTGGTCCACATCAAAGGCCTGCATGAAGCGCAGGACAACGGCGGCAAAGGCCTCGTTGACCTCGAACAGGTCGATATCGGAAATGCTCATACCGCTCTCAGACAGGATCTTTTCGGTTACGGGCACGGGGCCGGTGAGGTTGATGGTCGGGTCTGTGCCGATCTTGGCGGCGGCGCGGATGCGGGCGCGGGGCTTCAGGCCGTATTTCTCGCCGAACGCTTTGGAGCCGACCAGCATGGCTGCCGCGCCATCCACGATACCCGAGGAATTGCCCGCATGATGCACATGGTTGATCTTTTCCAGATGCGGATATTTCAGCATCGCCACTGCATCAAACCCCGGCATGCTCTCGCCCATATCCTTGAACGCCGCCTTGAGGCCGCCAAGCGATTGCATGTCTGTTTGCGGGCGGGGGAATTCGTCTTTGTCCAGAATGGTGAGGCCGTTGCGGTCCTTGATGGTGATCAGGGATTTGTTGAAGCGGCCTTCATCCTGCGCCACCTTGGTGCGGCGCTGGGATTCCATGGCATAGGCGTCTACATCCTCGCGCGAGAACCCGTATTCGGTGGCGATAATATCGGCCGAAATGCCCTGCGGCACGAAATATATTTTGCTCGCCAACTCGGGGTCCACGGCCACAGCGGCACCGTCAGCGCCCATCGGCACGCGGCTCATCATCTCCACCCCGCCGGTTACATAGGCCTGCCCAGCACCGCCACGCACCTGCATGGCGCCAAGGTTGGTGGCCTCCATAGCGGAAGCGCAAAAGCGGTTGATGCTAAGGCCCGGCACGCTTTCGGCATAATCCGAAAGTAGCACAGCAGAGCGCGCCAGGCAGCCGCCTTGCTCCATCACTTGGGTCACGTTGCCCCAAATCACATCCTCCACCGCTTCGGTGTCGAGGTTGTTGCGCTCTTTCAGGGCGTTCAGAATGTCGGCTGACAGGCGCACGGATGTGACCTCGTTTAGCGCGCCGTCTTTGCGGCCCTTGCCACGCGGGCTGCGCACGGCGTCATAGATATAGGCTTCGGTCATAGGTTCCTCCGGTTAACTTTGGGGCAGGGGGTGGCCCTGCATCAAATCATAAGGGTGTTTCCAGTTGGGCAGCTGGCGGATGTTGTCCAGCCAGCGCTCGATATTGGGGTATTGGCTGCGGTCCATGCCGAAAGGCTCGTCATAGAACAGGTAGGAACAGCAGGAAAAATCGGCGGCGGAGGGGGCGTTGCCCACCATCCAGTCGCGGCCTTCCAAGTGGGCGTTGAGCGTGGCCAGCGCGGCTTGGCAGCGGCCCTGCATGAAGGCAATGACATCGGCATTGCGGTGCTTTTCTGACAGGAAATTGGTGATGAAACGGGTCATGCCCCATTGGCTGGAGCCTTTGTGATTATCCCATAGCACCCAGCGCAGCACCTCTCGGGCGTCGCCTTTGGCGGGGGCGTAATGGCCGGTTTTCTCGATCAGGTAATCAAGGATCACGCCGGATTGGGTGAGGGTCAGGTCGCCATCAACCAACACAGGCACCTCACCCATTTCATTGAGCGCGCGATATGCGGGGCTTCGGGTTTCGCCTTTGAAAAAATCAACAAAAACGGACTCCCACGGGGTGCCTGTAACGTTGAGATAGTTGGCGACTTTGTAGGCATTGCCGGATTGGGCGAAGCAATACAGTTTCATAGGCTGGCCCCTTTGGAGAGGGTTGGATTTGAGTATTTAGTCAGAAAAGAAGCTGAGTAACGGTTTATTAACCATAAGCTTGGTATTTTGAATTTGCGGTACAGGCTGGAGAGTCGATGGCCGTCAGAGAAGAAGCCGCCCCTGCGTGTAAGCAGGGGCGCACCTGTTTCTACTCTGGAGAAATACTCCCGCCGGAGGCATAATAGTTTTTGCACGGCGCTCATCACAAGCTCCTCGCGATCAGTTCTTTCATGATCTCGTTGGTGCCGCCATAAATACGCTGCACGCGGGCATCTGTCCACATTTCGGCGATCGGATATTCCATCATAAAGCCATAACCGCCGTGCAGTTGTAAGCATTCGTCCAGCACCTCGCATTGCAAATCCGACAGCCAGTATTTGTTCATGGCGGCGGTTTCGACGGTAAGATTACCCGCTAGATGTGCGATGAGGCAACTATCAAAGAATGCACGTGCGACGATGGTGTTGGT
>JALSHK010000069.1 GCA_026982275.1 Paracoccaceae bacterium
GCACGTCATATCCGAGGCGCAGCGATAGCGCCTCGGGCAGGTTTTGGCCTTCGGGCAGCAGGGCGACTAATCCATGGCCGATCTGGCGCAGATCGGGGCATAGATAGGGCAGGCGCTCCAGCTTGTTTTCCAGCTTTTCCGCCAGATCGGGGTGGTTCAGGCAGCCCAGCAAAATGGCGCTTTCGCGCACGCGGGCCTCGGCTTCGGGGCCGGTATTGGCGCGGGCGAGCAGCGAGTTTTTGGTGTCGGGCAGCGCGTTTTGCGGGGCGTTTTTCTTCCACGGGGTGAAGGATGATTTGCGGATCCTTTGTGGGAAAAACAGCGTTTGCCGCCGGTTTTTTATTTCTTGGCCATAATGGGATTTGATCGAGAAATCCTCGATTTTATTCAGCAAATTCCGCAGGTTTTTGTCGAGCAGAGCCTTGCGCTCGGGGCTGTCAAACACCTGCCCTTCGGTCTCGCGCTGCCACAAAAGATCCACCATCGGGCGGGCTTTTTCCAGCAGGGTCTGCATGGCCGAGGGGCCAGCCGATTTGATCAGGTCGTCCGGGTCCAGCCCTTCGGGCATCATCACAAAGCGCAGGGATTTTCCCGGCTCCAGCAGCGGCAGGGCCACATCGATCAGCCGCATGGCGGCGCGGATGCCTGCCTTATCGCCATCCAGTGTAATGATCGGCTCGGGATGGGCGCGCCACATCATCTGCAATTGTTCGGCGGTGATGGCGGTGCCAAGCGGGGCGACGGAATGGGCAAAACCCGCCTGATGCAGCGCGATCACATCCATATAGCCCTCGGCCACGATCAGCGCCTCCGCCTTGCCCGCCGCCGCCCGCGCGGGGCCAAAATTATAAAGGCTGCGGCCTTTGTCAAATAGCGGGGTTTCCGGCGAGTTCAGGTATTTGGCGCGGGCATCCGGATCCAGTGACCGGCCCCCAAAGGCAATGGCGCGGCCACGCTGGTCGCGAATGGGAAAGATAATGCGGCCCCGAAACCGATCATAAAGCGGGCCGCCACGGTCGGATTTCATCGAAAGCCCGGCCTCGATGATCTTGGCATCTTCAAAGCCCTTGGCCTTCAGATGCTCGGAAAGCGTGTTGGCATTGGGGGCAAATCCGATTTCAAAATGCTCGAGAATCGCGGGGGAAAGCCCGCGCTGCTCCAGATAGGCCCGCGCGCCTTGGGCAGCGGCGGTGCTCAGGTTCAGCTTATAGTGCTGCACGGAGGCTTCCATCACATCGACCAGCGTAGCGCGCTTGGCCTCGCGCTCGGCGGCGCGGGGGTCGCTAGCCGGCACCGGCATGCCGGCCTCGGCGGCCAGCAGCTTTACCGCATCCATAAAGCCCAGATTCTCGGTTTCGCGCACAAAGCCGAGCGCATCACCCTTGGCATGGCAGCCAAAGCAATAATAAAACCCTTTACGGTCATCCACATGAAAAGATGCGGTTTTTTCCTGGTGAAAGGGGCAGGGTGCCCAATAATCCCCCTTGCCCGCATTGGTTTTGCGCGCATCCCAAGACACCTTGCGCCCGACCACATCCGCGATGGAAAGGCGGGTGCGAAGATCATCCAGAAATCCGTCAGGCAGGCTCATTCGATATTCCCGATTTCCATGGTTTGGCGCGGCGTGCCATCGGGCGAATATACGCGGATACGCTCCCCCCCTTCCGGATCAATGGTCACAATGGCAATCCAGCCGGTGCCGAAGGTTATGGCTTGCGCTGTCTCGCTATCCGGGAGCGATATTCCGGATGGCAGCTCGGGGCTGGCACCCATAGCGGGGGCGCTGCTGCCTCGCGTAAACTGCATGACAATCACAATGACAATGGTTATGAAGCCAAGGGTAAATACCACGGTCATGATATTGACCAGCCGCCTCAGGGTTCGCAAATGCGGTGGGTCTTCTATAGGGGCATTCATGGCCGACTCCGAAATTATAGATATTCACCTAGGTGATACATTGCCCAAGCGCTTAGATAAAGCCCTGGCGCAGGCGGTGCCCGAAGGGGTGACCCTTTCGCGCGCCCGTATACAGGCGCTGATTGTCGCGGGGCAGGTGAGCTGCGAGGGCGAGACCGTGCGCAATATCAAGGCCGTGCCCGAGGTGGGGCAGGTGTGGCATGTGGTGCTGCCCGTCGCGGTAGAGCTTGATGCACAGCCCGAGGATATTCCGATCGAGGTGGTTTTTGAAGATGAGCACCTGATTGTGGTCAACAAGCCTGCGGGCATGGTGGTGCATCCGGCGCCCGGCTCCGAAACCGGAACCTTGGTGAATGCGCTGCTGCATCATTGCGGCGATAGCCTTTCGGGCATTGGCGGGCAAAAGCGCCCGGGCATTGTGCATCGGATTGACAAGGATACCAACGGCCTGCTGGTGGTGGCGAAATCGGATGCCGCGCATCAGGGGCTGGCGGCGCAATTTGCCGATCACTCGATGGAGCGGGCCTATCTGGCCCTTTGCTGGGGCATGCCCGGCGCGATGGATCCGCGCCTGAAGGGCATTAACGGTGTGCGCTTCGAGCCGGGCAATGTGGTGCGGATTTCCGGCAATATCGCGCGCCACCGCACCGATCGCAAGCGCATGACGGTGGTGCAGGATAGCGGCAAACACGCGATAACGCGGCTTAGAGCCGAGGCGGTATATGGCCCTGAAATGAAACCCGTGGCCGCCTTGGTGCGCTGCTGGCTGGAAACGGGGCGCACCCATCAAATTCGCGCCCATATGTCTTATATCGGCCATGCCTTGATCGGGGATCAAACCTATGGCGGCAAGCGCGCCATGCCCAGGGATGCGCTGACGCCGGAAGGGGCCGAAGCGCTGCGCGGTTTTCCGAGGCAGGCGCTGCATGCGGCCACGCTGGGCTTTGTGCATCCCGTAACCGCAGATGATCTGCGCTTTGAAGCGCCGATGCCGGCGGATATGCAGGCGCTAATTGCCGCGATTTCAGCCTAGGCCAAAACCCGCCCAAAACCGGAACACAGGCGTGTGATCGAGGGCGCTTTGGCTTGAAAATCGCGGCATTAACCCCATATTAAGATCAAACGCCAATGTAATAAGTGCGAGGAGAGACAGATGACCTATACAAGATTGCCGGCCCCGTCGCCGGAGCAGGGCCTATCCCGATACATGCAGGAAATCCGCAAGTTTCCGATGCTGGAGCCGGAAGAGGAATATATGCTGGCCAAAGCATGGGTCGACCATGAAGACACCGAATCCGCCCATAAAATGGTAACCAGCCATCTGCGGCTGGCGGCCAAAATCGCCATGGGCTATCGCGGCTATGGCCTGCCTACCGCCGAGGTGATCTCGGAGGCCAATGTGGGCCTGATGCAGGCGGTGAAGCGGTTTGACCCCGAAAAGGGCTTTCGCCTTGCCACCTATGCCATGTGGTGGATCCGCGCCAGCATTCAGGAATATATCCTGCGCTCGTGGTCTTTGGTAAAAATGGGCACAACTTCGGCACAGAAAAAGCTGTTTTTCAACCTGCGCAAGGCCAAGACCAAAATAGGCGCACTCGAGGAAGGCGATTTGCGCCCCGAAAACGTAGCGAAAATCGCCAAGGAGCTGAACGTTACCGAAACCGAAGTGCTTTCGATGAACCGGCGGATGTCGGGCGGGGATGCCTCGCTGAACGCCCAGATAAAATCCGATGGCGAGGGTGCTGCGCAATGGCAGGATTGGCTGGAAGATGAAAATGCCGATCAGGCCGGTGATTATGCCGAAAAAGACGAGCTGACCACCCGCATGGCCTTGCTGACCGAAGCGATGGAGGATCTGAACGAGCGCGAGCAGGATATCCTGACCAAGCGGAGGCTGGCCGAGGAGCCGATGACGCTGGAGCAGCTATCCAGGATTTACAA
The DNA here is from genome assembly GCA_026982275.1 of Paracoccaceae bacterium. Lineage (GTDB taxonomy): Bacteria > Pseudomonadota > Alphaproteobacteria > Rhodobacterales > Rhodobacteraceae > UBA3077. Next base: position 3,859 of record JALSHK010000069.1, read on the forward strand.
TGTAAGCCGCGAGCGCATTCGCCAGATCGAGGTGCGGGCCTTTGAAAAGCTGCAAAGCAAGATGATGCAGCTGGCCGCCAAATCCGGCATGATGCCGGAGTGACGCCGCGCGGGCTAAGGTCTGGTTTCCAGCCTTGCCCGCAGCAGCCGCAGCATATTTTCGCCCATCACTTTGCGGATATCCTCGTCGGTCATATCCAGATTGATCAGGGCCTGGGTGATGGCGGCCAGCTCGGAGGTATCCAGCGTGGTCGCGACCGATCCGTCAAAATCAGAGCCGAGCGATACCGCATCCGCTCCGACGACAGCAACCGCAGCGGCAATGGATTTGGCGATGCCAACAGGGGTGTCGTCACAAGTGACTTCCTCCCAATAGCCGATGCCGATCACCCCGCCTGTCGCTGCGATTTGGCGCATCATTTCGTCGGGCAGGTTGCGCCTGGTATCGCATTGGCTGCGGATGCCGGTATGGCTTAGCACTATAGGCATATCGATCATTTCCAGCACGTCTCGCACCACCTGCTCGGAGGAATGCGCCAGATCGAGGATCAGCCCGCGCCGCTGGATTTCGGCGACCACCTCACGGCCAAAATCGGTAAGCCCCGCGCCTGTGGTGCCATGCAGCGATCCGCCCAGCCTGTTATCAAAGAAATGTTGCAGCCCGATCAGGCGATATCCCGCGCTCTCTAGCCGTTGCAGATTGGCAATTTCGCCTTCCAGTGGATGCGCGCCTTCAATCCCGAGCATGCCGCCCAGCAGCGCCTCCCCGCTTTCGCGGCGGCGCAAAACCTCGGCCAGATCATCTGCCGTGCGGATGATTTTCAGGCTTTCAGGCGCGGCGCGCTGCACTTCGGCCAGCTTCTCGGCCTGATAAAGCGCGCGCTCGGTCAGGTTTTGCCATGTGCGGATCGGCCAAAGCTGGGCCACGGCCAGCAGGGTGATATTGTCAAACGCATCGGCATCGTTTTCCTCATAATTCAGCCCCGCCGGAGATTTGGTAACGGCAGTAAACATCTGCACGGCCACATTGCCTTCTATCAGGCGCGGGATATCCACCTGCCCGATGCTGCCACGCTCGGCAAGATCGCGATTCCACAGCAGGCTATCGGCATGCCAATCGGCGATAATCAGGCTGTCATGCAGCTCCTTGGCAGCGCGGGTAATCGGATATGGCTCATGTTCGGCCACCGCATTACGCTGGTTTTCCACATAGCCCGGGCCGAAGATCAAGAATCCAGCCCCGCCGGCAAGCGCCAGCACGACAAGCAAAATGACGGCTCTTTTCAAAAATTTCTTCATTACAAACTCCGCAGCTCAAAGCCTTTATAGCGGCCAAAATACCAAAATAGCGGGAATACTCACAACTACGATAATGATCTCCAGTGGCAAACCCATGCGCCAATAATCACCAAAGCTATAGCCGCCCGGCCCTAAAATCAATGTATTGTTCTTATGCCCGATGGGCGTGAGGAAAGCGCAGCTCGCCGCGACAGCCACGGCCATCAGGAAAGGGTCG